>CALLXF010000063.1 GCA_938015805.1 uncultured Saprospiraceae bacterium
GCTGGAGCTGGATATAAGTTTAACCGTTTTTCTTTAGGAGCTAATTATAATCTAGGGTTTACCAATCTTAATAATACCGATGATAACTCTTCTATTAGATCTAAAAATATAAATGTATATGGCATATTTGACTTCTGATAACCAATATGATATATAAAGAAAAGACCCTTCCAGGATTTCCTAGAAGGGTCTTTTTTAATCTTCTTTATGAAATTATTCAGAAATCTATTTTGCTTTTATACTACCTCCAGACCATTTGGTTGAGTCTAAATCTTCATCTTTAGGATTACCATAGTAACTAATATTGCCGCCACTACTAGATTCTGCTTTGATCCGTTTAGAACAGAACACTTCTGCTTTTGCTCCAGAGGAAGCAGATACATCAGCAAATTCGGATAAAAGTTCTTTTCCGGAATATTTAGAACCAGAAGATACATCTACGGATTGAGCTCCAGCTTTTCCAGTGGTATTGATCCTAGCACCAGAAGATACATCTACTTTAAGTTCGTCTACCTCTATTTCTACACTGCATGATGCTCCAGAGGAAGCCTCTAATTCCATACGATCTCCTTTGAGTACTTGACTCGATTTTAGTCTACTTCCAGAAGATACATCTATTGATTGTATGAAGTCAGTGTAGTATACAGTCAGGTTTGCTTTAGGTGCGTTTCCAAAAAGTCCACTATCTGCTTTTAAACGGAGCGTTCCATTTTTTACTTTGATGATTACATCTTTAATATCACCTTTTATCATCTCTACTTCTACATAATTTTTATTAGAAGGTATGAGTTCGACATTAAGACCAGCAGCGACATCTATCCCATCAAAGGGATCTAAATCTGTTTTCTGTGCGTGTCCTAAAAAAAGAAACAAGCAGAATAAACTAGTCAGAAGAGTTTTACAATAAGTCATGATTTAATGTTTTAATAGTTTATAAAAGTTGATACCACAATATTAACCTAATCGGAAATGCATCTTAAAACATAATATTCCAATGAGGTAAATAAAACTACTAATCAGGATAAAACGTCGATAAATAGGAACGACTTAAAAATATATCAGATGATAAAGATTATAATCCTTCCTTTTTATATTTATTTATAGCATCTGTAATTTGCTCTCTTCTGTTCTCAGGACTTGGATGCGTACTCTGAAATTCTGGTACTTTGCTATCTCCGGAGGCCTCTTCTAGTATATCCATAACGGTAATGAGCTCCTCTGGATTGTAGTCAGCTTCCATCATTATACGTACTCCCCAGTCGTCTGATTCCAGCTCCTGATCACGTCCATACTTCATGTTAGCGTAATTACCTACTACATTTGCTATTTGTGCCATGGTATGATCTCCTCCAGAACCGATCATAACACTTTGTATCAGACCTTGTATAAAACCTGTTTTAGCCATACGGACGGCACCGTGTCGTTCTATAACATGACCGATTTCATGACCTAGCACGCCGGCGAGCTGATCTTCATTATTGAGTCGTTTAAATAAAGCGGCCGTAATAAAACATTGGCCTCCAGGCAAAGCAAAAGCATTTACTGTTTGCTCATCAGCAAGAAGATGAAAATCAAATGGGTAACCTGCTTCTTGAGCAATAGAACTTTTTACCAGTCTCTGACCGACACGATCTACCATATCCTGAGCTCGCTGATCTGCATGTAAACCACCATGTTGTTGAGCCATCTGTGGAGCAGACTGGAGCCCGAGCTGTATTTCTTCATCTGTAGTCCATGTTACCCTTTGCATTTCACCAGTTACTGGATTTTCTTGAGTATTAGTAAAATATTTAAAAGCTTGGAATGCAGCCATAGCTAGTCCAATAAATAAGAATATTTTAAACCGACTTGTTCCCGCACCTCTTCCTTGTCGACTATATGGATCTCCAGTGCCGCCGTAGTATCTTCCGCTTTGTGGTCTTCTACCCAACATAATTTACATTTAATATGATAATAACTTTTTAATGAATGACTGAGTTCCTTTTTTGTGCATTGGTTTATTTTATAAAATGCATAACTAATAAGTATAAAAAATAGACAAATGCCAGTCTGATCGAATAGTCGATATCGGGAATCTGCTTTATAAAAAAACAAATAATTAATACTGGTATACTAGATATACATATAGCGATAAAGGGTAGACCTATGACTTGCGTCAATTGTAAAGGAATGCTATCTGCTATCCATGGATTAGTAAAGTAAGAAATCCCCATCATCAGGATGACCAATATCCAGCTACTCCATTCTGTACGAAAATCCATATAAAATTTTTATACAATATAATGAGAAACTTTGAAATTAGTCAGAAGTCCGGATTTTTGTATTTTCATTTATCCAGCACGGAACTTTATAAGTTTGTCCTGGTTTAAGGCTTCTGATAAAAACATCTTCTTTATTAGGCATATATTTTTTGTACTGAGCAATAAGTTTGCTGGCATCTGCAGCCACAGATGGATCGATAGATTTTGCGTATTCCCATTTATCTATAGCTGGCCATGTTACGATCTGGCTATCCCATCCAGTACCTGGACCACATAGAGGACCACTAGAAGCATATAGTTTTCCGATAAGCATATATGGTTCTCCCCAGTTAGATTTTATAGATGCAGCCTCTAAAGCAAATTTTCTGGCTTTAGAAAAGTTCTTTAAGTCTCTGTAGTATATTTTTGCGATTAGTAATTTATACCGGGCTTTCTTATCCATATCATTTACACTTTCCAGACACTCTTCATATTTGGTCACGGCTTCAGAATATTTTCCCTCATTATAAAGATCGTTTGCTATAGAGCATGGTCCTGCAGGTGGTGGAGGCGTATAACAGTATGTTGTATATGCTGTTTTTAGTTGCTGCATTTTAGCATCATTTACATCACATTTTCCTCTAAACATTCTTCTAGATACAAATTGTATAGTCTCGCAGTCTGTGCTATTAGCCTCGAATTCTGGAAAATACTTTGAGCTATAGTAGTTACAATCGTAAAAATCATCTACGGCTTCTAACGCTTCTAATCTATTAGGGGCATAACTTTTAATCACTTCCCATGCAGCACAATCTTTATCACAGTTTGCTGTACCATAGGATATCGCTTCTGATAATTTTGTAACTCCATCTTGGGCTTCGGTTAAATTGATTTTTTCTTGCTGGAATAGATCGTATAGTAATTTAGTCATGGGATTTATGATAAAGTAATCAGATTCTTTTCCTTTTCCATCTAGTGCAGCTTTAAACAATTCATATTTTTTTAAATCTGTGGCGTAATCAGGATAATTATAATAATAGTCATAAGCTTTTCGCCCTTGTATGTAAGCCTCATCTCCAAAACACTCTATCCTTTTATCATAGATCATCATTACGGTGTCTACATAAGCAGCTTGCAATTTTGGGTCAGAGGTGTTTTTAAAAAAATCTGCATAGATTCCTACTCCATGATCAAACTGGTACTTTACTCTACCATTAGATCCTGGGGCAAGACGGTATGCTTTTTTCCAGTAAGAATAAGCTTCTTTGTAATCCTTTGCATCGTAAAAATCTTTGTATAAGACATAGGCGGTTTCTGCCTGATCTCTTTCGCTAGGAGATAGGTCTGCAAAAGTAGTACAAGGATTTTTTGGTTCTTCTGGTTTATCCGTCTTTACAACAGGAGAATCTATTATTTCCTTTGTTGTTTTAGGTGTACAACCGATTACAAGTGCTACTAAAGCTGCTAGAGAAATATAGAGATATTGTTTCATTAGATTTATTTTAAAATTTATTTGCCTAAAGTTACTAAGGTTTAAATAGTGTTATAACATACAAGTACATGATTAAGACGATCCTAATAATATCTGGTAACTTGTTTTACTTATAGATGAAAAAAAAGCCATCGAAGACGTATCCTGATGGCTTTTAAATTATTGTTTTTTAATTTTTTTACTGGAATCTGACTGTTACTGATTCACCTATCCAGCATCCTACGGTTTGTTTTTGACCTGGTTTAACACCTCTCATGTGACCTTCAGCTTTCTCTGGAAGCGAACTACGATATTTAGATATTTTAGAAGCGGCTTCTGATGCAAATTCAGGATCAGATTTAGCTTGCTGATATTTATCGATAGCTGCTAAAACAGCAAGTCTCTGATTCCAAGAGTCTCCACAATTTCTAGCTCCTGTCGCATACATATCACCGATCATCATGATAGGTTTTCCCCATCCTGGTCTTAGTTTTATTGCTTTTCTAGCTTCACCTCTTGCATCTCCGTACTTCTTCATTTTTCTAAAGAGGATGGACGCAACGGAGGTATGATAACCTGCTTTTTTACTTGCATCAGTCTCATCTGAGATTGCTTGGTTATATCTATCGATTGCTTCTTGATAGTTTCCTGCTTTGTATGCTTTACTTGCTAATAGAGCAGGATTATTTGCTTCAAATTCTGCTTGTCTTTGGCTGTTAACACCTTGAGCCCATTTCTCATATGTAGATTTTAGTTCAGCGACTAAAGGATCACTATCGTCACAACCTTGTAATTTTAATTGATTATATAAATCTTTTGCTTTTTGTGGTGTTGCATCTGCTCTATATCCAGGTTCCCATTTTGATTTAAAATAATTACAATCAAAAATATCTCTTTCGATTTCTTTGTAAGAAGCATTTGCATTTTTCAGAGCATCCTCATAATAATTTCCTAATCGCTCGTCTGATTTTCCGTTTTCTGCTATTTCTTGGATTTGGGCATGGAATGTTCTTGCTTTTTCTGCATCTAGTTTTCCATTTTTAAACTGATATACTGCGATTGCTGCTAGAGGCATCATGACAGAGTACTCCGCTTTTGTACCTGTTTTTGCAAGACTTTCTTCTAGTACTTTTAGGTTTTCGCTGTAGTTAGAATTTAAAGTATAGTACATGTCAAAACCTTTACGTCCTAATAACTGTCCTACTCGTGCATTTTTACATTCGTCAGTATTACATTTTAGAGTAACTCCTCCAGACTCTATACAAGAGATTGCCTGGTCATAAAGCTTTACTATTTCTGCTTTGTATTCTTTTTTCTTAGCGTCGTCTGTTTCTGTTTTTAGAAAAGACTTGTAAATTTCTATCCCGTCTATATAATGGGTAGTCCTTTTACCATCTGCAGCTGGAGCCATCTCGTATGCTTTTTTCCAACTGTCAAAAGCTTCTGTATAGTTTTTAGATTTAAAGGAAGTTCTATAGATCACGTGAGCATCTGATGCTTCTGTTTCGTTAGGTGATCCTACCCATGATTCGCATTGGGCGAAAGCCCCTTGTGACAATAGAATCGTAGTTACTACTATTGAAAGTAATCTTCTCATATCAGTCTGTATTTAAATTTGTTAATCGTATTTACGTTTGATAAACCACTCATCATCATTAAAGTTAAATGATAACAAGAATCTTGCATATTTTTCTGACAGCGGGGAACCAGCTCCTCTACTTCCCAGCTCTATTCCTAAGTTAGCGTGGGAAATCTTACGTTGATATATAAACGGTAATCCGAGTCCAAAAGTAACACCATAGCTCTTTAAATCTTCTCCTTGGATTTTTCTAGGATCAGTATTTATAAAACCACCATACCTATAATAAGCCCTTTTAAAGAAGTTAGAATAGGATCTATAACTAGGTCTAAAATACCCGCCAGCAGATAATTTATATGTATTATTTAAATTTTCTGGATTTGCATCATTAAAATAATTATTCCAAGCTGTCGAACTATAATTTACTCCAAATGCAAATTTTTGACCTACTTGATAAGTAGCTCCGATTCCAAAAGATGCAGGTAATTTTCCGTCGCCTTTTTTATCCAGTGCAAAGTTTAATGTATCAGCATCTGTCACGTTACCTACGTTAGTGGGAATAACCTGAAAGACTCGATCGACTACATCTGATGATGTACTAAATCCGGTGTTGCTATGGCCTCTAAGACCAAAAGTTATTTTTTTAACCTCAACGTTTTTCTTTGATTTTAAAGCTTCTTTATTTAAAATCAAATCATATTGAAAACCTGCATTCCACAAAAATCCTTTAAGGCTATAGTCTTCTACAAATTGTGTTTGATATGGGAACGGCACATCAGTAAAAGCAATATTTCTTTCGTATGCGATGTTACCGAACAGATATCCTAGATTTAATCCAAAGGAAATATTTTTGTAAGAGATGGCATTACTCCAATAGAATTTGTAAGACCCACCATTTCCAGAAAAATTTCTTCTAAATTCGCCGATTCCACTTAGAGAATCTAATGAAGAGATATCATAAGCCACCACTGAGTGAGGCATTAGGGTAAAGGCCATACCTAGATTGTAATCTCTTTCTTCTCTATCTAAAATTTCGTTTAGTGGGTTAGATAAAGGGAATGCAAGCGAAATATATTCTAAGTTTCCTCCCCACTGAGTCACACTCTGGTTATCTAAATCTGTAATGGTGGAATACTTCGAGCTGATTCCTATATCAAATGCTGCGGTACGCAACGTAGCTAAAGAAGCCGGATTTACGATGTTAATATGATAAATTCCTTTATTAGTTGCTCCTAGGCTTCCCATGGATCTTGCATGTATAAAATTCTCATCCACTAAATCACCGATCCCAAACCTAGACAAAGGGGAGTTTTCGCTCTGACTAAATAGGGGAATACATATCAGAATACATAAAACGGTACCTAAGATTCTTTGCATATTATCTTCTCGTTGAAAGCCTTATAGTTATTAATATTTCTACTTATTGAGTTTTAAAATTTGATTTAAACCAATGGGTATTAAATAAGGCTCTGCAAATATCTTCTTTTTGAAGTGGTTTGCAAAAAAAGGAGCATCTCCTCCGGTTAAAATAACGTTAATCGGACCATATTCTTTTTTAAGAACCTTTATATATCCCTCTATTTCAAGAATTATGCCCCAAATAGCTCCGTTTTGCATCGCTTCTTGTGTGGATAGGCCCAATATTTTTTTATTTAAATTAGCAATTACAAGAGGTAGTTTATCTGTATAATCCCGCATGGCTTGAAATCTCATTTGCATTCCAGGTGCTATATTACCTCCATGGTATCTATTCTTAGCATCTACAAAATCATAGGTGTTACAAGTACCTAGATCTAAGACGAGGTTATTTTTTTTAGGAAATAATTTAATTGCTCCGACTATTCCTGCAATGCGATCTCTTCCTAGGGTCTGAGGTGTATGATAAAGATTTTTAAATGGAACTTTAGTTTCATGATCCAAAATGAGTAGAGGAGTTTTCTTTTTTAAATTTTGAGTCCACTTATTTTGAAGCTGACGAGTGCTAGATATAATAGTTCTTTTTATATGAAAGTCAGAGATGATTTTATTTAACGAAACAATTGATAGCTTTTTATAACGACGATAAAAAGTCATTTTATCACGATCAAAGACCGTAACCTTAGCACTAGAATTACCGATATCAATACAAAGATTCAAACGGTTAGTGTTTAAAATGTCTTACACCAGTATATACCATCGCGACATCGTTATCATTACAATAATCTATTGATAATTGGTCTTTTATGGATCCTCCCGGTTGCACAACGGCTTTTATTCCTTCTAAGCTTGCAATCTCTACACAGTCTGGAAATGGAAAAAAGGCATCTGATGCCATTACGGCTCCGTTTAATTCAAACCCAAAATGTTTTGCTTTTAAAATGGCTTGTTTACATGCATCTACTCTGGAGGTCTGTCCACATCCCATACCTAGTAATTGATTATTTTTTACGAGCACGATGGTGTTACTCTTTAAATGTTTTACACATTTGTTAGCAAAAATTAGATCCTTTTGTTCTAAGGTTGTTGGAGATTTGGCTGTAGCCAATGAAAAGTCTTCCTCTTTTTCTGTATGCAGATCTGTATCTTGAACAATAACTCCGTTTAAAATACTCTTATAAGAACTGGTTTGAATGCTGAAGTCTTTGATTTTTAAAAGAACCCTTTTTTTCTTTTTAGTAAGTAGCTCCTGAGCCTCGTTAGAAAAAGATGGAGCGATAACCACCTCGTAGAAAATAGTATCTATTTTTTGAGCTGTCTCTATATCTATCTCATGGTTACTTATCAGTATTCCTCCAAAAGCAGAGACAGGGTCACCTGCTAGAGCAGCATCCCAGGCCTCAGAAACAGTAGATCTAGTTGCTATCCCGCATGCGTTAGTATGTTTTAATACGGCAAAGGTCGGGGAATCTCCTTTGAATTCTGACATTAGAGTTACCGCAGCATCCACATCTACTAAATTATTAAACGAAAGCTCTTTTCCCGATATTTTTTCAAACTGAGCATCTAGATCTCCATAGAAGGTCGCTTTTTGATGCGGATTTTCTCCATATCTAAGAGGTGTCCCAGATGCAAAGCTTGTGGAAAAACCAGTTTCCAAATTAAAATAACTTTGAATAGCATGATCATACTGAGAGGAAGTAATAAAAGCTTTTCCAGCTAGTTTTTTTCTTTGTTCGACTGTAGATGATCCGCCTTGATTTTCTAAAATATGTTCTAGATGGCCATAACTATCTTTTGATGGAATAATGACTACATCTTCATAATTTTTGGCGGCGGCTCGGATCAAGGCGATGCCACCGATATCAATTTTTTCGATGATCTGATCGTGATCATCCGTTTGTGCTAATGTGTCTTGAAAGGGATATAGATCAACGATAACTAAATCTATCTGCGGAATTTCGTACTGCTCTAGCTGGTCTAGGTGATCTTTTTCTCTTTTAGCTAACATTCCCCCAAATATTTTAGGATGTAGCGTTTTTACCCTTCCATCTAAAATAGATGGGTAGCCAGTTAGATCTTCTACACGATGTACTGTACCTCCTTTAGATTCGATGTAGGCCTGAGTTCCTCCCGTTGAATAGATTTTTACATCTAGATCTGAGAGTAATTTTATGATTTTATCTATGCCTTCCTTATTAAATACAGAAATAAGAGCAGATTTTATTTTGTTGGTGTGCATGAGCGGGTTCTATGTAAAAATCACAAAAGTAAAATTTATTTATATGAATAATTTATATACAAAGGTGTTTCTAGTTTGTTCTAAAGTATTATGTTTACAGTTGGATTTTTTGAATGGGGGTGTTCATCAAATTTTTATTCCTTTATTCCGAATATCCAAACAATGAGAACTTTAGTTTACGACTTGGTTCTCTTTTAAGCAATGTTAAACACCTACCTACTTAAAATGGCTTGAAATTATTTCAAACCTATTTTGCTGCTCAATAGTATTTGTATTTTTTTTAAAGGATCTGACATCCTGTTACCAAGTGATGTCTAGTCCGCAATGAGATCTTTTATTGGGTAAATTTTGATAAATGATTCTTAAAAAGTAAACTAAACCAGTTATATATTATGAGACGATTATTACTAATTATGATTTTAGGCTTGAGCTTGAGTTATTCTAGTTCTGCCCAGTGTGACCCTTTATGTCCACCTGATTTAAATGGAGGAGGGGGATTTACTTGTACCGCTTTTGGAATGGGAGCAGGTATTTGTCAGGCGACCATAGGTTCGACAACGATTACATGTATTTATATCGATGATGCATGTTCTGCTTCTGTTGTTCCTGTAGAATTTGGCAATTTTGAAGGTAGGTTAAATAACAAATCAGTATCTCTGTCATGGTCTACAGTTTCGGAAGTAAACAATAATATTTTTGAAATAGAAAGATCTTACGACGGTATCGATTTTATGTATATCGATCAGAAAAAAGGTGCTGGTAACTCTAGCGAAGAATTAACCTATAGCTATTTAGATTCTGGCTTTGATGCGAGAGAGCAAGTTCTTTACTATCGTTTAAAGCAGATAGATTTTGATGGTAATTTTACGTATGGAAAAATTATCACAGTAAGAAACGAAGGTGATGCTACAGTGATTTCTGATTTCTACTATGATAACGTTGCGTTAACCTTAGAGATCGATGCTACAGATGATACAACAAGTGAGATCAGTCTTGTAGATATGCAGGGTAAGATTTACTACAATGCGAGTCACTTTTTCTCAGAAGGAAAAAATAATTTAAACATTATTAAATCAAATTTATCTGGAGGCCTTTACGTTGTTTCTATTAGAACAACTAATAATCAGGTTATTACAAGAAAAATATTGTTGTACTAGGAAATAAAAAATTGCAAATGTCTATTTGTTATCCACCGAGACGTTTTGTCACCTATTATTTGTGAGTGGTGTGGTAAAAAAATACTTTGCAGGAACTTTTAAGTAGGTTTTTTAATTTAGGAGATCAAAATTTGTTTTGGTCTCCTTTTTTATTTTTAGTATTTGATAATAAGAAAACAGGTTTGGTCTTTGGATTAATCTTTTGAAATTTTAGTCAAGGAGAGCTGGGTTATGAAAGCTTATTTATCACTAAAGTCCAAGATATTGCCCATTTTATTACATATTCTACATCGAGGTTCGTATTTATCTTTTTCTCCGAGTACAACTTGACTGGACTCTGATGATAATCGATAGGAATGATTAGCTAGGCTTCCACAATGAGGACAAATCGCATGTACCTTTGTGATATATTCGGCGACAGCCAATAAATGAGGAATCGGTCCAAAAGGAACACCTTTATAATCCATATCTAAACCAGCAATGATGACTCTAATTCCTTTTAAAGCAAGATGCTGAGCTACTTTTACTAGTTCCATATCAAAAAACTGAGCCTCATCTATACCGACGACATTATAGCCGACAGCTTCTTTTATGATATCCCGACTTTTTTTTACTGGTACTGAAAGGATACTGTTTTCGTCATGAGAAACTACATTTGTAACATCGTAACGAGTATCTGTGGCGGGTTTAAAAATCTGTACTTTTTGATTGGCAATTTTTGCTCGTTTTAGTCTTCTGATTAGTTCTTCTGTTTTTCCGGAGAACATAGATCCACAGACCACTTCTATCCATCCACTACGCTGTCCTCTAAAATTGGGCTCTAAAAACATATTACTATCGAAGGTTAAAATGAGGACGCCAAAATATGGATTTTTTAAAGCTTTTTTTCATTTTATAAGTCTTGCCGTTCAATTTCTTAATTTCGCAGGTAAATTATGAACGCAATTGCAATATTATAGGTTACCTATATGTTTGACGTCAATAAATAAGTATTTCTAAAATGGATCATAAGCGAATAAGTAAGTTACTCAAGAAAATTTCTAATCTTAATGATAGTATATCTGATGATCCTGAATTTTCGGGTTTAGAGAGAGAACACATTATAGGCTATATCGAAAAATTATATTCTGAGGTTAAAGGAGAGGAAATAAAAGTCCAAAGAGAAGAGGACTTATCAGCTCCTATAATAATAGAGGAAGAGGAATTAGTTGTAGAAGAGATTATTCAGGAAGAAATCGTAGAAGAGGAGGAAGTATCTGATATCGAGGAAGCACCCGCTTCTCAAAAGGAAGATTTACAAGAGGCTCCTCCGACTTATGATGAAGAGTTACTTTCTTTGTTTGAGGATGCTTCAGGAAATGAATTGTCTGACAAGCTATCTCAGTTGCCGATAAAAGATTTGACTAAAGCTGTCAGTATCAACGAAAGAATATTTACGATCAAAGAACTTTTTGGTAATGATAAAGAGGAATACCAAAACATGATGGTGGCTTTAAATGGACTAGATTCTTTTGAAGATGCAAAACAAGTTTTATTAGGATCTGTAGCGACTAAGTATGACTGGGGAAGCTCAGGCAAAATGAAAAAAGCAATCGGCTTTATAAAAACAGTCCGTAGAAGATATCTATAATGGCGACTTTGGAAAAAGAGTTTTCCAAGTTCTTAGCTCATATAACTTATCCATTAGTTCTGATAGTTATTTTATGGATCTGCCATTACTATAACGAGTATCACAATCATATTTATAATACTTGGGGTATTTATCCTAGAGCTATAGATGGGTTAAAGGGGATTTTTGCCAGCCCATTATTACACAGTGACTGGAATCACCTGATCTCTAACTCGGTGCCTATGTTCGTCTTGACCACACTTATGGTGGTTTTCTACAAAAGAGTGGCTCTTGCTAGTTTTATTATCATTTATATTTTAGTGGGTTTAGCGGTATGGCTTTTTGCAAGAGAAGTATATCATATCGGAGCTAGTGGTGTGGTTTACGGTCTGGTATCTTTTGTGCTTTGGTCCGGTATATTTAGAAAAAATACTCGCTCGATAGTTTTATCGCTGGTAATCGTAATTCTGTATAGTGGGTATCTAGCGGGTATAGTTCCTGGTAAAGAGGGGGTCTCGTGGGAGAGCCATTTGTTCGGTGCAATAATAGGTGTCTTTGTGGCCTATATATTTAAAGATATACTTGCTCCTGATGAGATCGAGCTTGACCCTTGGTTAGATGAGGATAATACCAAAAAGTCTTTTTATTTACCGAGAGATATTTTTGAAAAAACAAAGCAGCAGAGAGCTCAGGAATTATTAAATGCGAGACGAGAACAAGAGGGACTTGATGGCTGGGAGCAAAATTCAACAGAAAACTATTAAATTTGAAAGAACATAAATCATTGAGATGAAAAAATGGCTATTCTTAATCGTAATGCTTGTAGTTGTTTCTTGTTCGCCCCAGATCAATTATCTCGGAGAATCATATAAGCCCAGTACTGATGTAGATATCTATTATGATGAGGGAGATATACGTCGTGATTTTAAAGTTATGGGTTTGATGTCTTCCGACAATGTTGATAATCCATTTGCTACGATAGAAAAGATTAAGGAAAAAATGATTATCAAAGCAAAAGAAAATGGAGCAGATGCTATATGGTTTATAAACCTTGTGGGCCTACCTTCTGGAGATGTAAATAGCGAAGTAGTTATCGAAAGTAAATTGTTAAAATATCGCTAAGCTATAGAATCGATAGCTGCTCTTACACTTCCATGTTTTAGTAAAAGTTTTTTGGATTCATTATAGTCGAGATCAGACTGATCCATAATCATTTTAGTACCACGATCGACGAGTTTATCATTACTCAGTTGCATGTCTACCATTCTATTTCCTTTTACCCTCCCTAGTTTTATAAAAACGGAAGTAGTGATCATATTTAATATGAGTTTCTGAGCGGTACCGCTTTTCATACGAGTACTTCCAGTAATATATTCTGGTCCTACCACGGCTTCTATGGGATGATCAGAAAAAGAAGTAATCGGGCTGCCGGAATTACAGGTGATACAAGCCGTTATGATATTATGCTTTTGGCAGTCTTCTAATCCTCGGATTACATAAGGAGTGGTTCCCGATGCGGCGATGCCTATCACGGTATCCTCGGTCGTAATCTGATGTTGCTGTAGATCTTTCCATGCCTGATGAATATCGTCCTCTGCAAATTCTACTGCATTGCGGATCGCACTATCTCCACCTGCCATGATGCCGATAACCATATCGTGAGGAACACCATAAGTCGGTGGACACTCAGATGCATCGACAATTCCTAGTCGTCCGCTAGTCCCAGCACCGATATAGAATAATCGACCTCCATTAGACATTTTTGCTACGATATGATCTATTAGATTTTCTAAGAGAGGGATAACTTTGGCTGTAGCCAATGCGACTTTCTGATCTTCCTTATTTATATCTGTCAGTAATTCTAAAGTGGATTTCTCCTCTAGATTATGATATAGTGATTCTTGTTCGGTAGTTTTTATAAACTTACTCATTTTTAGATTTAAGGGAAATTATCCATAAGCCTAGGAAAGTGATCAGGCCATTAAGGATTAGTAATTCGAAATCAAATTTATATCCCCAGAATAAAACTTCAGAATATCTATTAATCACATATGTAATACAGGGGGATAAAATGCACACCATAGGTGCAAGGATATCATTTATTTTTTTCTTGGTCATAAACCCAAAAGCGTAAAGCCCAAGCAAAGGTCCGTAGGTATAGCTGGCCACTTTAAAAATGGCTGAGATCACAGCCTCGTCATTTACAAAATAAAATATTAGGATTACAAAAAACAAGAGTATCGAAAATGCAATATGTACTATTGTCCGTGTTGTTTTTTTCTTTGGATGATCTGAGGTCTTTTCGAAATTTAGAAAGTCTACACAAAAAGAAGTAGTCAGTGCGGTAAGAGCAGAGTCAGCACTAGAATAAGCAGCTGCAATAAGACCTAGAATAAATACGATCCCTATAACCGGAGATAAATGTTCTAGTGCAATCGTGGGAAATATAAGATCTGTACGCTCGGGTAACGTAATATTAGACTCTGCAGCATAGACTAAAAGTAGAGCACCCAGAAGTAAGAAAATAAATTTTGCAACGACTAAAATGATACTAAACCAGAACATATTTTTCTGAGCGTCCTGCAGGTTTTTACAGCTTAGATTTTTTTGCATCATGTCCTGGTCGAGACCTGTCATTACGATCGCTATAGATGCACCCGCAAGGAATTTTTTAAAGAAATTATTACCATCTGTCCAGCCATCACTAAAGAAAAATGTCCGAGAGTATTCTTGCTCTTCCATAGTTTTTATGATACCACTGATGTCCATATCGAGATTATTAAAAATCGCAATAATCGTAAGGATCACGGCAAGCAACATGCAGAATGTCTGTAACGTATCCGTATATACGATGGTTTTTATCCCTCCTTTAAATGTGTAGATCCATATCAAGATTATCGTAATCATTACAGTAAGCCAAAAAGGAATTCCATACGCATTCATCACAAATTCCTGTAGCACGATAGCGACTAAGTATAATCTGAAAGAGGCTCCTATTATTCGCGAAAGCAGAAAAAATCCTGCTCCTGTTTTATAACTCGCTACTCCAAATCGTCCTTCCAGGTAAGTGTAAATAGAGGTCAGATTAAGGCGGTAATACATCGGCATCAGAACAGTTCCGATTACTAAATAACCGAGCAAATAACCTAATACCATCTGCATGTAAGAAAACTGACTTGCTCCGACCCATCCAGGAACAGATATAAACGTCACTCCAGAAAGCGTCGCTCCGATCATTCCAAAAGCCACTAAATACCAAGGAGACTGTCTTTTAGCTGTAAAAAAGGTTTCATTTGTTGACTCTTTGGACGTAAGGAACGATATTCCGATCAAAAGAAGAAAATAGCCGATAATGACGATGAGTATTACTGATGGTGCTAGTGCCATGAACCAAAAATAGAAAATTTGAGTTTAGTTTATTCTGTTCTGCATACTATTATAGGATTTAGTAGCTTTATATAAATTTGAAAAGATTATACACATATAGTATTAAAATCGCAATGGTGAGTATCTGCTTATTTGTTTGCCAATGTGTGATTGCTCAGAAAGTGTTCCAGCCCAAACAAGTAAATATGGACTGGAAGGGTATCGTGTATAAAAAGGAACGTTCTTACGATATCAAAATGCATACTAATGGGTTTGCGATAGGTGCTAACTGGGGAACCCTGCAGACTTATTATCGTACAAAGTATTTTAGGCTAGAGCTAGGGTATATGAAAGATCCTAGAGAAAAAAGGCAAAATAAAAACTGGGCTTTTCCAGGTCAGGGAACTTCCTCTGATTTTATTTTTGGGAAGGAAAATACCATGTTTGTATTGAGAGGAGGACTGGGATATAAAAAGTATTTATCAGAGAAAACCCGTCGTAGAGGAATAGCTGTAGGCTATAACTGGGAGTTAGGTCCGTCGCTCGCATTATTACGTCCTTACTATCTCATACTTAGGACTTTTGAGGAGACAGAAAATGGTTTAGTACCGGTTTACACCGAAGAAAAATATACGGTAGATAATGCAGATACCTTTTTAGACTTAACGGACATTTATGGATCTGCAGCGTTTTTTGATCATTTTAATGAATGGTCAGTAGTTCCAGGTATCCAAGGAAAAATGGGATTACATTTATCGTTAGGAGCCTTTGAAAAATATGTCAAAGCATTTGAGGTAGGTATCATGTTCGATGCTTATTTTAAAAAGATTCCGTTATTAGTAGAAACAGAAGAGGTGAAAAATAAACCTTATTTTATTAACCTATACGCCCATTTTGAATTTGGGTATAGAAATAATTAGTGTAGCAAGTGTTAGAATTACCTGTAATATCCAAAGAAGAAAAACGACCTCGTAAACCAGACTGGTTACGCGTAAAATTACCGATCGGAGAGAAGTATAAAAAAGTACGTGCTCTAGTGGATGAGTATAAATTACATACGATCTGTCAGTCTGGTAACTGTCCTAATATGGGAGAATGCTGGGGTGCCGGTACGGCTACATTTATGATATTGGGAAATGTGTGTACCCGTGGATGTTCCTTCTGTGCTGTGAAGACAGGAAGACCACCCGAGTATGATGAGGACGAACCTAGAAGAGTAGCTGAGGCGATCAGACTAATGGAGGTAAAGCATGCCGTAATTACTTCTGTAAATAGGGACGAACTAAAGGACAGAGGAGCAGAGATATGGTATCAAACGGTAGTAGAAGTGAAAAAAGAGTCTCCGACTACAACGATAGAAACTCTAATTCCAGATACTCGAGCAAACTGGGATGCACTTGAAAGAATGATCAGTGGAGGACAAGAAGTCGTGTCTCATAATATGGAAACGGTAGAAGAGCTATATCGCAAAGTAAGACCTCAGGCAAAATATTCCAGAAGCCTAGAGCAGATAAGAAGAATCAAAGATTTCGGTAAGCGTACAAAGACTGGCTTTATGGTCGGACTAGGAGAAACCGATGAGCAGGTTTATAAAACTATGGATGATCTGGTAGAGGCAGGGTGCGATGTGGTTACCATAGGTCAATATTTACAACCTACCAAAATGCATCTAGCGGTGGACTCATTTGTACATCCGGATAAGTTTGCAGAATACAAAGAAGTCGGTATGCAAAAGGGTTTTGATTTTGTGGAGAGTGGTCCACTTGTGAGGAGTAGCTATCATGCGGAGCGACATTTATAGTCATGGGTTAGTTTAACATCTACAGTTATACTGATTTACTCTTTGGAATTTCCGATCAATTGATGTTTATGATGTTCTGGTGCTTATCATTGTACCCATGAACTAGGTATTATCCAGAGGATAAGTTATCTAAACTTCAACCCTGATTTGTATTATGCTTGTTTTAATGTAAGCTATCGTAAATGAATCGAAAAACATACATATCGCTGATAATAATAATGTTCTTACTTAATTCTTGTTATGAGAACAGTAACCTGACGGATTTATCAAACTACCATCCACAGATTTCAATAAAAAATATTCAGGAAGTTACTGATGCAAAATTAAATTGGCAAACTAAAGGAATATTCGAGCCGTTATATATAGGTCAAATGGACAGCATAATTTCAACGGACAAATCTTACCTAAACGATTCAAATTATAATTGGAGAACCGTAAATTTAAAAAATTTTGAAAATTCAAATCTGAAATTTCAAATTCAAATTGATACCACAAATATTATCTACCAAGAAAACTTTTATATTGATTACGTCTCATCCTATAAAAGTGATTCAATTCATTCAAAAAACTATAAATCATATCCTGTATATATGTTGAATAACGATAACCAAAAACTAACTATTGGTTGGGGAGACAAGATTCCTATTAGCAAAGAGGCAAAGGATAGTCTCGGAAATTGGCGAACAATTGAAACTGCGTTTAGTCATTTTTGTGGTACAGGATTAAAAGCTCTAAATCTTGCACCAAACGAAATTGTATTAACATCAACAATAATTTACAGCGGAGAATATAAAACTAAAATAAGACTTCGTTACAAGGGAATCTATTCAAATGAAATTGAGCAAAGTATAAATTACAATCAATTTGAAAAGATTTCCGACAATACTAGAAATTAGAAATTTGAATTTTTAAATGAAAAGAGAGTTATCAGAATAAAATACGATAGCTAACATTAGATACGATGTCTTAGGCTAATGCCGATGGACACATATCATTACACATGGAGTATTATTATAGTATACTTCATCTCGATTGTCTTTCCTCAAAATAAATCATACTGTTAATTACTAATTCTTTCTTTGAGCTTAGCTCAGAGGAAAATTATTTTGTTCGCTTTTAATCTCAAAAACGATAATTTTGAATATTAAATTCGACCATACAATTTTTCTTTAATCAGTTTAAATTAGAAAATGAAGATTATAAAATATGTGTTACTAATTCTTGCCATTTTGATTTTTAATTCTTGTGATAAGTTAAAGAATGTTGATCAAGCATATAAAGTAGAGTATAAGGGTGCATTGAAGAATATTATGCATAAAGGAGATTTATCAGCAAAAGCGAATTTAACAGAAATAAAAAATCTTAAAAATTTGTATGCTCTCGGTGCAATGGAAAATTTGAAAGGCGAAATTCAAATATTTAATAGTGAGCCATTAAATACATATGTAAAAGATGGAGAAATAAAGTTTGATAAATCATATTTCAATAAAGCAACATTATTAGTGTATACAACTGTCGAAAACTGGATTACTGTTCAAATACCCCATATTATCATTACAATGAATAATTTTGAAAATTTTATTGCACAAGAAGCTAAAAAATATGATTTAGATACTAAAAAGCCTTTTCCGTTTTTAATTGAAGGAATTGCAAAAAAAATTAATTGGCATATAATTGATTGGAAAGATGGCGATACTGATCACTCACATGAAAAACATATTTCATCAGGTTTAAATGGTGAAATAGAAAATAAGGAAGTAGAATTATTGGGCTTTTATTCGGATTCGCATCATGCAATATTTACGCATCATACTACTAATATGCACATACACATGAAATTAAAAAATGAAGAAATTGCTGGACATGTTGATGACTTTGAATTAGGTAAAG
>CALLXF010000064.1 GCA_938015805.1 uncultured Saprospiraceae bacterium
AATAATCTAAAATTTAAATTATGAAAAAGGTAGTAGTATTATCAGTCTTATTTTTTACTGCATTAAGTATAAATCATGCTCAGTCTTATGCTGGAATTTATAGTCCTTATAATGATGATCTAAATATTTCAAAAGACATAAGGAGTAACGATAACCCAGAGATAATTAATAGTACAGTTTTTTTAGAGGGTGCTGATTTTGAGCCGGAACTAACAGGACTGAGTCTTAGTCCTACGATGACTAATAAAACCATAGATCTAATCATAGAATCTAAGACGGATAAAAATTTTAAAGTGGTTTTATTTAATCAATTAGGTACGGAGTTGAAAGATTTTGAGGTTCCATCTAACTTAGTAAATACAATAAATGTAGATCAATATGTACCAGGGAATTATTACTTCTTAATCCATATTACTGATGGAACCATCAAAAAGAAATTTGATATCGTAGAGTAGCATAAATCAATAAATAAGCTTTGATAAAGATGATTGCACTAGTGTGGTCATCTTTTTTTTTATTTATTCTATTATAAACTAGGGAAACCCCTGATAAAAATGGTCTTTATAAAAAGTAATTTTATGTAAATCATTTAATTATTGTATTTCGATCTAGGAAAGCAAGTTGTAATCTATCATCGATATACTCTAAACAGAATGATGTTCTCTTTCCCTTGAGATTATAAATTCTTTGTTTTAAAATATTAATTATGAAACAACTCTACCTCCTAATAGGATCTTTCCTATTCATAATCCCTCTACATGCACAATTATACTCCGATTACCTAGGAGCTGGACATAGTAATGGTATAACAGTTACCAGCAGTAGTAATCAAAATTCGGCTACAGCCGTAAAAACCATCGACGGGTCTGGGATGGATAATGACAAAATGGAAGCTGCTCGTTTTCTTGCTCAGGCGACCTTTGGGTTTGATATGGGTATGGTAGAAGAGTTGACTGGAAATGATTTTGAGGAGTGGATCGATGAGCAGATCGATGAGCCCACTTCTAATTTTTCCGAAGTTTTAGATGAGGTTTATACAGAGGTTTATGATCTTCTCATCGCCAGTGGATATACAGATGATGATATCGGTGATCCTAGGCAGATACATTATAATTATTCGTGGTGGACATTGCACATGACTAAGCCTGATCTCTTGCGGCAAAAGATGGCGTATGCCCTGCATCAGATATTAGTAGTGTCTAATAACTCGGATCTCCGGGGAAGAGCAGAGGCTATGACTTCGTATTATGATATATTGTTAGAGCATGCTTTTGGAAATTTTGAAGATATACTTCTGGATGTCACATTGCATCCATCTATGGGTTATTACTTAAGTCATTTAAATAATCCTAAGGCAGATCCACAAAACAATGTGCATCCAGATGAAAATTATGCACGAGAAATTATGCAGCTTTTTTCGATCGGTTTATACGAATTAAACATTGACGGAAGTCGGAAATTAGATGGTAATGGAGATCCTATCCCTACCTATGATAATAATGATATTAAGGAATTTGCTAAGATCTTTACTGGTCTAGGTCCAGGAGCAATAAACGAAAATGTTACATGGACTAATGATCCTTATTTTGGTCTGGGGATATGGGGTGCTGATTTGACAGTGCCCATGGTGATGTACCAAGATTTCCATGAGACCAGTGAGAAAAATTTATTAGACGGTTACACCGTACCAGCGGGGCAAGATGGAATTACAGATATAGAACAAACCGTAAATCATCTTTTTAATCATCCTAATGTAGGTCCTTTTCTTGCCATAAGATTAATACAGCGACTGATTACGTCTAATCCTACTCCGGGGTATATTACTAGAGTGGCAGAGACTTTTAATAATAACGGTAATGGCGTACGTGGTGATATGGAAGCGGTTATAAAAGCTATACTTCTCGATGAGGAAGCTAGAGAAGGAGCTGCGATGATGAGCTCTGATCATGGAAGATTAAAAGAGCCCGTAATCAGGGCTATAAATATTGCTAAGTCTCTGGAGTATGATAGTCCACTCGGTCGTTACTGGCATAATGGGTATAGTCTATCTAGTCGGTTAAAGCAATTTCCTGGCGATGCTCCTTCTGTTTTTAACTGGTATAATCCAGATCACGCTCCTAATGGTCCAGTCTCTAATAATGATCTAGTTGCACCTGAATTTAAAATACATAATACTTCTACTAGTATACAGTACGTAAATAAAGTAAACCAATGGGTCGTAAACGAAACCTTATGGTGGAGTTGGCATGGAAATCAGGGTGACCCCAATGTCGATTTTGTTAGTGATGGTTTAGATCCTCTTGCAGAAAATATGGAAGAGCTACTAAACTACTTAGATATACTATACTGCTATGGTCAAATGAGTGATGATACCAGAGAAACAATCAAAGAAAATGCGATACAGTTCAACACTAATAGTCTACATAACCGTGTGCGGATTTCTCTCTACCTATTATTACTATCTCCCGATTTTACGGTAATGAAATAAAGTGTAAACCTTAAAACAATAACAATGACTAATCATAAAAATATAAACAGCAGAAGAAATTTTTTAAAAACAGCAAGTTGTGCAGCTGTAGGGTATACCACTTTATTTTCTACCCTTAATAATCTTAAAGCGGCAAATGCTGCTGCCATTGCTAACTCGGCGACCTACGCTTCTGGAGATTATAAAGCTCTCATTTGCTTAATGTATTCCGGAGGAATGGATTCTTTTAATATGCTTATCCCGAGAGGTGACGATGAGTACGATGAGTACAATAATACACGTACTAATCTTGCTATACCTAAAGATGATTTACTCACTATAAATCCTAATACAGATGATGGACAGCAGTACGGATTGCATCCTGCTATGTCTAATGTAAGAGACCTTTTTGAGGATGGGAAGGTTGCTTTCGTCGCTAATGTTGGAAGTCTAGTAGAGCCCACCACTAAAACAGATTATGAGCAGGGTAGTACTGATTTACCACTGGGATTATTTTCTCACTCCGATCAGCAGATGCACTGGCAGACAGGACTTCCGCAAGATCGTAGTCCGATAGGATGGGGAGGTAAAATATCAGACCTTCTCCAGGATATGAATTCTAATCAGAAGATATCGATGAACATAAGTCTAGGGGGTAGTAATGTATATCAGGCCGGAAATAATACAGTAGAGTACGCAATCGATCCTTATGATGGATCTTATGGAATAAATGGATATGATGATCCATGGCTATTTGGGCAATTACGTAAAGCAGGGATAGATAGTATGCTTACTAAGTCTTATCAAGATGTGTTTAAGCAGTCTTATATAAATGTGTTAGATACGGCTAAGACGGGACATGAGGAATTTTCTACCGCTATAGATGGTGTAACTCCGTTTGCAACTCAGTTTACGGATAATGATCTGTCTCAGAGTTTTCATATGATAGCAAAAACGATCGCAGCTAGAGATACTCTCGGTATGTCTCGACAGATATTTTTTGTAAATTATGGAGGATGGGATCATCATGATGATATACTAGATCAGCAAAACGAGATGCTTTTAGAAGTGGATGCGGCTTTAAGCGAATTTAATGCGGCCATGGAGGAGATCGATATGAATGATTGTGTAACGACTTTTACAATATCAGAATTTGGAAGGACACTTACCTCTAACGGTAATGGTACGGATCATGCCTGGGGAGGTAATGTAATGATTATGGGTGGAGCTGTAAATGGTAAAGATATATATGGAACATTCCCTTCGTTAGCCCTAGATAGTGCATTAGAGATTGGTGGCGGAGTACTTATCCCGTCGACTGCCGCAGATGAGTACTTTGCAGAGCTCAGTCAGTGGTATGGGGTAAGTAATACTGATCTACCGATCATCTTACCCAATGTAGGAAATTTTTATAACGTAAATGGATCAGCACCACCGATCGGCTTTATGAATATTTAACCCTCAAAACAAAAACAATGAAAAAATTATATATACTTTCTATCGCTATTTTTATGTGCTTCTCATCCCTTAAGGCACAGATGTATCCTGATCGGCATAATACTAACTGGTTTGATGGATGGGTGTCTTGTACATCGAGTATAAGCCCTAATGCGAGTAGAGGTGATGTGCACTGGGTCATGTATGACTTAGGGTTTGATTATCCATTAGAGGAAATAAAGTTATGGAATTGTAATATCCCTGATAGCACAGATATGGGATTACAAAATGTTATTATTGATTTTTCAAAGGATGGAACAGAATGGGTGGAAGTAGGGAATTATACGCTAGCTGAGTCTACAGGATCGAGTATTTACGAGGGTGAAGTAATAGGCAATATGGGTGGTCAGACCGCAAGGTATATTCTTATTAATGGAATGTCTAATTATGGAGGGACTTGCTATTCATTTAGTGAGATAAAGATTAATATTGATATGTTTGCAGTACCCATAAATCTGATTTCTTTTGATGCTAGATGTAAAGATCAGGATCAAGTCTTATTAGAGTGGACTACTTCTAACGAGGTAAATAACGACTACTTTGAAATTCAGAAAAGTACAGATGCTAAGGAGTGGGTAAATGTCGGTAGAGTAAATGCTGCCTCTGCTGGATCTAACGGGATAAATAGTTATGAGTTTATAGATAAGTCTAATAGCAATGTCACTCAGTATTATAGACTAGTTCAGTATGATTTAGATGGAAGTATAGATACGTACCATATAGTATCCGTTAAGTGCGATCATTTTTTATCTGACATTGCTATTTACCCTAATCCGGCAGAAGATAAAATCAGCGTAATGATCTCATCAAATGATGATGTAGAATTTAAGGTCAGATTAATTAATGCCGTAGGTGAGGAGATGAGTGATCTGCAGTTACCGACTAATGTAGAGTCGGAAATTAGTTTAGAAGATTTGCCTTCCGGCCAATATTATTTATGGATCTACAACGGCGAAACAATTACCAAAGAGAAATTTGTAAAAATATAGAAGTAGATAAAAGATTCGTTTATAGAGGAGTATGACATGCCGTTATGCTCCTTTTTTATTTTTAGATTTTAAACGACGCACAGAGGCTTGAGATTTTTTTTTGCCTTTAGAAGGCATGGTTTTTCTACTAGATTTTTTCTTGTCTTATTATAACATATTTATTTACGACTACGCAATTTATAAAGTGCAAAACATTAGACCTCCGGCTCTATCTGGTCGAGATTATCTTTTATACGCTTGAGGTATTTTTTTTTGAGGTAAAAGTTTTTAATTCGGCTATAGTCAAAGTCTTCTTGATTCTCGAAAGTAGAGATATCATCCTCTATAGATACGATGAGATCATGTTCAAAGGAATCTATTTTTGCGATGACCTCATTTTTAAGATCAGTATCATAGTCCATCTGTAAGTCCATAATGGCTTCATTAATATCCATCATATCCATAAGAAATTCCTGAGGTAATTTATTTTGTCCTTCCTCTGCGAGGACACCTTTCAGCTCTAGTATATATCTGATCCTCGACCCAAAATTCCGTAACACCTTATAAGCATCATTATTTAACGTAGACAAACGTAAAGCTTCATCCTGATCTGCCTGATTTTCCAATGTAAAAAAGTCAGGATGGTACTTCTTGCTATTTTGCAAAAAAGTCTTTTTTAAGCCAGCCTCGTCGATCTTAAAAGAGATCGGAATATTATAGAATTGGAAGTAGTTCATCTATGACTAAAATAACTTTGAAATATCAAGACCTAGAACATAAATCATCAGTGCCATGAGTATAAAAAATCCAGCTGTAGTGGCATATTCCATAAATTTATCATTGGGCTTAATACCCGTAATCCATTCAAATAATAAGAATATTACATGACCTCCATCTAGAGCAGGTATAGGTAATAAATTCATTACTGCGAGGATAAGAGAGAGAATAGCTGTCATGTACCAGAACTGTCTCCAGTCCCATGTTGATGGAAACATTTTTCCGATAGAGATGACAGATCCTACACTTTCTTTATGATCTAATTTACCCTGGAACATCAGTTTAAATGCAGTTATCTGATCTCCTAAAAAATCGACTCCTTTTGTATAACCTAGCGGAAACGCTTCTGCAAAGCTGTAGGATTCTATATTAGGGATGATATCAGATTTCCACCCCATACCTTTTTTATAATCGGCCTTAACAGGTAATGTATAATTTATGTTGAGGGTATCTCTACTGTTTCTAATGACACCTAGTTTTATATCTTTTTCAAAATTCGCGTAAAGCGTTTCCTCATATTCATGCTTGTAGGTAATGGGTTTATCATTAAAAGAAATGATCTGATCACCTTTTTTAAAACCCATCATCTCCGGTGTCGATGCCGCAAGGATCGAGTCTATTATGGCGATCTGTCTCGCCCCAAACAAGTCCATATTTTTACCTTCAGATCCAGCGAGTTTGTTAGTATATTCTGGTAAGATCGGGAGGTATATATTTTTCCCTGCTCTATTTACAAGCATATGATCTGCCTGATTTATTACTACTGCTTTTACTAGTGTGCTTTTAGAAAATTTCTTAAAATCAGCATCACCAACTTTTAAAATTTTATCTCCGTCTCTCAGACCCATCTCGTAGCCTAGGCTATCTACGTAGATCCCTTCAGTAATCTGATCATTAGGAATATAACTCTCTCCCCAGACCCATAAAATCATTCCGAGTAAGAAAAACCCCAGGATAAAATTTACGATTACACCACCGAGCATAATAATAAGTCTTTGCCATGCAGGCTTAGCTCTAAATTCCCAAGGCTGCACTGGACCTTCCATCTGCTCTTTATCCATACTCTCATCGATCATACCCGCTATCTTTACATAACCACCTAGCGGTAACCATCCTATTCCGTACTCTGTATCGCCTCTCTTAAATGAAAACAAAGAAAACCACGGGTCAAAAAACAGGTAAAATTTATCCACCTTAGTCTTAAACCAGCGTGCAGGAAAAAAGTGTCCGCATTCATGCAGGGTGACTAAAATACTCAAACATAAAATTACCTGAACGATCCTAATTACTGTATCCATCTATTTTTCTATTATCTATGCCTTAACGTGTGCTATAGTCATAAAGTTTTACAAGGCTGCAAAGGTAAAGTTTTTAAGATGCATAGGGTTATTAGCTAGCTATTTATAATTTTATAGAGAATAAGGATATGCAGTTATTTTACAGTACAGATATTACGGAAAACTCGTTGCTACTCACAGAAGATGATCATCGTCATTGTTCTAAGGTATTGCGTAAAAAAGTGGGAGATCAGATTACCGTTACCGATGGTAGTGGGTACAAATACAGTTGTGTTATATCAGAGATTCATCGTAATCAGACTGAGTTAGAGATATTAGGTAAAGAACAGATATCTAGTGATCGACCGACGATATCTATAGCTATAGCTCCTACTAAGAATATGTCCAGATTTGAGTGGTTTTTAGAGAAGTCTACAGAGATCGGTATCGATAAGGTTTATCCTATTTTGACTAAGTATTCCGAACGAAAAGTTTTAAAAACGGAACGATGTAAAAAGGTGATCTTATCTGCGATGAAGCAAAGTCAGCAGTTTTCTTTGCCAGTTTTGCACGAATTGCAATCATGGAAAGAGTTTGTAAAAAAAGAGTATTCTGGCCATAAATATATCGCTTATGTGGACATAGAAAATAACCCGCTAGCAAAGCAGTATAATGGAAAAGAGGAGGTGCTACTCCTGATCGGGCCAGAGGGAGATTTTTCTAAGGAGGAAATAGAGCAGGCTTTCGCCAATGGTTTTAAAGCGGTATCTCTGGGACGTAATCGCTTACGTACAGAAACGGCAGCAATAGTCGGAACACAGATACTAAATGGTGTAATAGATCGGTCTTAGTGACAATATAACACTTTAAGCCATTCTTCGTTTTAATGTTAGTTTTGAGATAATGTCATACCTTTATTTTATGAAAAAATACCTTTTCCTTTTTACCGTAGTGTTTTTATCAGCGTCGTCATTTTCATTGACATCAGTCAAAGGAGAAATAAAACTTGCTTTGCTAAAATATAGTGGTGGTGGAGACTGGTATTCTAATCCTACATCGCTAAAAAATCTATCCTCATTTTGTAATCAGTATTTAGGTACTAAGATAGATCCAGATTATGCCACGGTGGAGGTAGGAAGTGTGGAGCTTTTTGATTACCCATTTATACATATGACTGGGCATGGAAATGTGGTTTTCTCAGATGCAGATGCAGAAAATATGCGGATGTATCTGATGTCGGGTGGTTTTCTCCATATCGATGATAACTATGGTATGGATCCATTTGTAAGAGTCGCGATGAAAAAAGTTTTTCCCGAACTAGAATTCTTAGAACTACCTTTTAACCATCCGATTTATCATAAGAAATTTAATTTTGATAATGGAGTTCCTAAAATCCATAAGCATGATGATAAACCTGCTCGGGGATATGGTCTGGTATGGGAAGGTAGGGTAGTGTGTTTTTATTCCTATGAGTCTGATCTAGGAGATGGATGGGAAGACCAGTCTGTACATAAAGACTCCGATGAGATCAGAATCAAGGCCCTAAAAATGGGAGCAAATCTGATCCAGTACGCTTTTGAGGAAATATGATAATACAATTTTAGACCATTATAAATACAGGCCTTTGGACTTTCAGATCGCAGACCTGTAGATTTTTTATTTTACCTTTTCTGAACTGCTACTATTAAATCTAGACGATCTAGATTTATAGTGATGATAAACAGATGGATGAATAATGAAATTTAAAATCACTTGTCGCATATTGAGCTTTTGTTTGATATTACCCAGTTGTAATCCAAACGCTGATCTAAAAGCTATTTGTCAAGATTCTTCTCTTGAGACTAATGAGTATTTAGGAAATCTTTATGATCTGACTTTACTTACAGATTTTGATCAAGCTTTGGACTGTGCTCAATTTTCAGAAAAATATTAATTAATTGCGTTTTGCTTTCATCCCTCATCTGGTATCGATAAAACAATTATAGAAGGTTATAGAAATCAACTTTATTACCTAGACGATACCCAATCTCGCAATATAATCAGAGACGGATTTATCACTCTGGTATTGCATTTAGACGACCAGACTAAATTTAATGAGATGGATCATGTCGCATTTCTAGATCAGACTGAGCTTTACTTTGAACTATACAATCCTGAATTATCGATAAATTTCTGTTCGGTAAATAGGACAATGGGAAATGTAAATTCTAAATTGCAAATCGCATTAACCGGAACTAATAGTGTTCCTAGTTTTGCCATCCTAGATCACAATGGTAAAAGAGTATACAATCAGAATAACGATAAAAAAATAAAATTCGATAAATTATCTTTTATTAAAAGTGACTTATAGCTTTTTAATAAATAATAGTCTCAATAAATAATAAATTTTAGATCTAAGACTATCCCCGGATTACATTCCAGCTATTACGAACATACTTTTTTACATTGAGCCAGAATGCTGTAATGAGGTATAAGAATAGAGGCGATCCCATGGCGATAAAAGAAAGATATATAAAATAGAGTCTTACTCTGGAGGAGCTGATATTTAAGATGGAAGCCCAGTAACGGCATACTCCAAATCCTATTTTTTCTAAAAAATCTTTCACCTCAGTAAGATAATGACTTTAATTGTCAATTACGAGAGGATCATCAAGAAAATGTTTAACTAAAATAGCTTGTAAGTGTCTTAGTGTAGTCGTTCTTTTCTAGAGATGAGCACATTACGACTTTCTACGGTTCGTAATTTTTCTCTATCCATTTCCATTAACTTTACCTTATAATTTCCGGCTCTATTGTAAGAATAAAAGAAGCTTTCGTTGGAGATTACTTTTTGTTCGCCATTACCAAAATCTACTAAAAACTTTTTACCATCTTCTATTTCCGTAAGTGCAAATTCGATAGGTGTATCTTCATTTAAATCACCTTTCATTTCTAGAAAGCTGTAGTTTAAATCAGCAAGACTTGTATTATTAGTCGGATTATAAATAATACGATTAGAGGTAAACGTCTTGTGCGACGATACGTTATGCTGACATTTTTGTATCAGGTAAAACGATCCTAATAAGCCTATTATGGCTACGGATAATAAAATGTATTGTTCGCTTCGGGATTTAGAAGCGTTTACATAGAATACACTGGTTAACAGTTGCTTCATAGCAGCTGAGTTCGGTTTGTGGGTAAATCGGGTTTCGGTTGTTAGCCTAAACTAACAACTCAAAAATAGTAGATTTTATGGGATTGCAATGTTAATTATTAAAAAAATCACGGATACGTAAATAGCTATAAATCAGATAGCTATAATTAAATATATAAAATTTTGAAGATCATGTCTTTATATAACGTTAAAGTATTTATACTAAAAAAATAAATGTGTTTATTTCGTCCACTGCATGCTAAAAACGTGAGGAAGCGGATGTGGAAAGCTCCCAAATACATATTTACCAGGTTGGATTTCTTTACTGTTCCCAAAGCAATCATAAGGAGAATAAGGGTGCTCATTAAAGTATTCTAAATGTAATCCTTGGTTCCGTAAGGCATTGATCGTTTCGGAGATACTATGTAGCCAGAAGAATTCTCTTTGCTGGATCGGAGCGTCGGGATCTGCATAGGTTCCCTCATTTACCTCTTCCACAGCTCCTATATTAAAATAAGGATAAGTAATGTCCTCTTTAGGGTAGTCAAACATATGTATAATCGGATGGAATTCTGCCATGTAAAATTTACCTCCATCGATAAGGCTATCGGCTACTATTTTTGCCCATTGGTCGAGATCCGGAAGCCAGCATATCGTTCCATAACTGGTATAAACGAGATCAAATTTTTGGTCTATGTGATGACGAGTGTCTAAAACATTACATCTTATAAATTGTGCTTTTAGGTCGAGCGTCGTATTGAGCTCTTTGGCTTTGAGGATACTTTCATCAGACATGTCGATACCGGTAACATGAGCTCCCATACGAGCAAAACTAAGTGTGTCTTGCCCAAAATGGCATTGCAGATGTAACAGGGATTTATCTTGTACGTCGCCTATTTCGTTTAGAACTATTTCGTCTAGAGAGGTTTCTCCAGCCAGCCATTTATCCATCTTATACATTTCCGCATTTACGTGGTAAGCAGTCTTAGCATTCCAGAGGGCACGATTAGCCTCAAACTTTTCATGATGATCCATTTGTAAAACTTTTTGTTGAGATAAATGTATATATCTTTAATGTAAATTATATTAAAATGGCAAAAGTAGAAAAGAAAGCTCCTCAGAATAAAAAAGGACAAATAAATATAGATCTTCCAGAAGATATCGCAGATGGTGTATATTCTAATCTGGCTATTATATCTCATTCGCAGTCTGAGTTTGTAGTAGATTTTATTAGGCTGGTGCCCAATGTTCCTAAGGCTAAAGTAAAATCAAGAATCATACTTACACCGACGCATGCAAAGAGACTAATGAAAGCCTTAAATGATAACATCAAGAAGTATGAGTCTATACATGGGCATGTAGATGAGCCAGAGCAATTTATTCCTCCTATGAATTTTACACCTACAGCTCAGGCTTAGGTAATTATTTACAGTGAGCCTTTTAAATGTAGTTGCTAGCTATTCCACCTATAATAGATGGGCTAATCAGAAATTAATAGATTGGTTAAAAACATTAAACCAGGAAATCTTACATACTGAGACTGCTTCTAGTTTCAAGACAATTATAGATACCATAGAGCATTTAAATAAAGCACAGTTGTATTGGTTGTTATTTGTTTTAGGAAAGGATATCTCTGAGTTTGATTGGAATGTAGTGAATAGAAATGTAATCCATGTTTTTCAAGATTTGATCGAAGTTTCAAAAAGAATGGAAATGGATTTTTTTGCATTCGACGAAAGTCAGCTTACTCAAAAATTACAATTTACATCGAGACAAAATCATTTATCTCGATATGAGTACATCATGCATGTAATTAATCACGGAACTTTCCATCGTGGTCAGATTATTACGATGGCAAGGAGTCTAGGAGTTATAGAAGGGATTCCTAAGACTGATTATCTGGTTTTTGTGAGTGAGCGAGAATAGATAGGGCTTTTTAAAAATCACTGGTAGATGTAATATTTTATTAAAATTATTCTCTTGATCAGGAGTACATATTTTTGCACGTCCATAATGATAGTACTTCAATCATATTAACCATAGTAGTCCTCTATTTTTAAATATAAAAGATTAAAGTTATCTTTACGAGGACACCGTTTACTATAAACATTTACTCTAGGACTATCCATTATGAATATTAAACCACTAGTATTTTTTGTCTTTACTTTAATATCATCTTCCATATTTTCTCAAGGCCTATCCTCTGTGGATTTTTCTTTAGGAGTGGGAAGTTCTTATCGCAGTCTTATAAATACGGATAATTCTATGTCCTCTATGGAAGTGATAAGCTTAAGAGATGCATTAGGTAGTGCTGGTTCTAATTGGTCTATAGGAATGAGTTTAAACAAACAGCTTTCTGCTAACAGTTACTTAAAAACTGGATTGCGATTATCCTCACTTTCTTATTATGTAACTAAAGATGACGGACTACGATGGCCGACTCAGCATGATGGTAATGGAAGTTTTGATCCTTTTGCAGATTCTGGAGAACCATTTGCGAGTAACAGTATTTCATTATCTAGAGCCTACTGGTTTATGGAATTACCGATTTTAATCAGATTGGAAAAACACTATAAAATATTTTCTCCTTATCTAGAGGCTGGAGTTTCTGCACATTATTATTTAACGACTGGTTTTACTCAAGAAACAGAAAATACCAAGGACAGAAATTTTTCAAAAGAAGAACAAGTTAATGCTCTAAATTTTTTCGGAAATATATCCGTAGGTTGTAATTATCAGGTTAAGAATTCTCTCCAATTATTTACTCAGGCAAATTTAAGTCATCAGCTAAATAAGCTTTCCGATACTCCAGTTAGTGAACGATTATATACCTACGGGATAGAGATCGGACTTAGGAAAATGTTTTCGACAAGTGAGTGAAGCAACTTATAACTACACTCGTTATCACATTCTTATTTTATAAAGTCATTCGACGTAAGTCGTCATAACCTTATCAAAATAATGAGATAACTAAAAAATAACAATCCCTAAAAGAGCTCTCCCAGGGTGTTAGGTGGTACGATTCCTAAATGCTCATATGCTTTATGAGTGGCCTCTCTTCCACGCTGCGTACGCTGGATATATCCTTCCATAATCAGAAATGGCTCATGGACTTCCTCGATGGTTCCGGCTTCTTCTCCTACCGCTGTTGCAATGGTACCTATACCGACTGGACCTCCTTTAAATTTCTCTATGATCGTCGATAGGATTTTGTTATCCATTTGATCGAGTCCATAGCTATCTACATTTAGAGCATCGAGTCCATAATTTGCAATCTCTCGATCTATGGAACCGTTTCCTTTGATCATCGCAAAATCCCTAACTCGTCTGAGTAATGCATTTGCGATCCGAGGCGTTCCTCTACTTCTTCTAGCGATCTCATTACAACCTTTGCCATCCATCTCCACATTAAGAATGTGAGCAGATCGGATCAGAATTTTTTCTATGGTCTTTACGTCGTAGTAATCGAGGTGGCAATTAATTCCAAAACGAGCTCGCATAGGAGCTGTAAGTAAACCCATCCTCGTGGTGGCACCGACTAGTGTAAATGGCTCTACATTAAGCTGAATCGATCTAGCATTAGGGCCGCTGTCGATCATAATATCGATACGGTAATCTTCCATAGCAGAGTAAAGGTATTCCTCCACCACGGTGTTAAGCCTATGGATCTCATCGATAAATAATACATCTCGTTCCTCCAGATTAGTCAGTAATCCAGCTAAGTCTCCTGGCTTTTCTAATACAGGGCCAGAGGTCATTTTTAGATTAGAACCTAGTTCGTTAGATATGATATGAGACAGGGTTGTTTTTCCTAGTCCTGGAGGGCCATGCAAAAGTACATGATCGAGGGCTTCCTCTCTCATTTTTGCAGCCTCAATAAAAACTTTTAGGTTGTCTACGATCTTTTTTTGGCCACTAAAATCTTGTAAGGACTTAGGACGTAAAGCTCTTTCTAATTGTTTTTCGTCAGAGGTAAAATTAGATTCTGTAGGGTCTAAATTTGGATTCAATAAATAACGTATTACGATTAATAGTGATGTAAATGTAATTATAATTTGTACAACAATTATCACAAGATGGTTTCAATACATCCCTATAATCCAATAAATACTTACCTTTGCGACCTATTTTAAAAATACAATATCTAATATATGAGTGGTCAGAAAATCACATTATCAAGAAGAAAAAAAATTCAAGTACCTGATAATCCTATCATTCCTTTTATAGAAGGTGATGGAATCGGTCCTGATATCTGGGTTGCTGCACAGAAAGTGCTAGACGCAGCTGTAGAAAAAGCTTTTGATGGAAAAAGAAAAATACACTGGAAAGAGGTGTATGCAGGTGAGAAAGCAAATGCAAGAAAGTCTGGAGACTGGTTACCTCAGGAAACGATTGATACGATCAGAGAACATCTGGTAGCTATAAAAGGTCCACTAACGACTCCAGTAGGAGGAGGATTTAGATCTTTAAATGTTGCGATTAGACAAAAGCTAGATCTGTATGCTTGCGTAAGGCCTGTAAAATGGTTTAGAGGAGTTCCTTCTCCAGTAAAAAAACCAGCGCTGGTAAACATGACTATTTTTAGAGAAAATACTGAAGATATTTATGCAGGTATAGAATATATGCATGGAACGGAGGAGAACGAAAAAGTAAAGAAATTTTTAATGGAGGATATGGGTGTTACTGGAATCAGATTTCCAGATACCGTATCTCTAGGTGTAAAACCAGTTTCTAAGGAAGGGACAGAGCGTATTGTAAGAGCTTGTATCCAAGATGCACTGGCAAGAAAAGTGGATTCTGTAACTCTAGTCCATAAAGGAAACATCATGAAATTTACTGAAGGTCAGTTTAAGGCATGGGGTTATCAGTTAGCTAAGGACGAGTTCGGAGCACAGGATCTAGACGGAGGGCCATGGCAAGTAATCGAGCATAAAGGAAGAAAACTGATCATTAAAGATGTGATTGCAGATGCATTTTTACAGCAGATTTTACTAAGACCTGCAGAGTACGATCATATCGCAACGCTTAACCTTAATGGAGATTATATATCTGACGCCTTAGCAGCTGCAGTAGGAGGTATAGGTATCGCTCCGGGTGCTAATATAAATTATGATTCTGGTATCGGAGTATTTGAGGCGACTCACGGAACTGCTCCTAAATATGCTGGTCTGGATAAAGTAAATCCTAGTTCGGTCATTTTATCTGGTGTGATGATGTTAGATTATATGGGTTGGAAAAAAGCGGGTAAGATCATCGAGAAAGGAATAAAAGGAGCTCTTAAATCTAAGAGAGTAACGTATGATTTTGAGAGACTGATGAAAGGTGCAACTTTACTAAAGTGTTCTGAATTTGGTGATGAGATCATTAAAAATATGTAATACGATTTGACTTACGTCAATGTTTAGACTTACGTCAATGCAGAGACTTTTGTCAACTTAAAATAAAGCTTTCAAAACTTTAGAAGTCTTCTCAGATTAAATTTTGAGAGGGCTTTTTTTATGAGGTAGATTTTGGATTTTACCTTTTTTGAAATTTAACACCTTGTGCAATTCTTACCAAGGTTTTTGGAAATAGGAATTTGACGTCCCGGGATTTCCTAACTCGTAAGACTCTATAGTGTAAAATAGAGCATATTTATTACGAGTGACTTAAAGGTTGTATCAGGTCCCATAGATTACCATATAAATCCTCAAAAACGCATACCTCTCCCCATGCTTCCATTACAGGTGCTCTGACGATTTTGATTTTGTGATCGAGTAGATTTTTATAGTCTCTCTTAAAATCGTCGGTGTGTAAAAATAAAAATACACGGCCGCCAGTCTGATTTCCGACTCTAGTTTTTTGTTCTTCTTTAGAAGCTTCCGCCAATAGTAAACAACATCCATTACCACCCGGTGGTCTGACTAAAACCCATCGCTTAGTAGGGGAGAGGGTAGTATCCTCTATTAAATCAAAATGTAATTTATCTATATAAAATCGGATGGCTTCATCGTAGTTATTAACGACTAGAGCGATGTGAGCTAGGGACTGTTTCACGGATAATATTATTTTGAGAATTTAAATGGATTAAAATATATTCATTCGAGTTAATCATACTTGAGTGTTTTAGTCAAACTTCCAAGGTTCATTTGATTTTTTAAAACGATATTTTTTAGGACGACCTAGTTTGATAATTAAGGCTCCTATGCCTACTTGCAATCCACCAGAGATCAATAAGCGATTTCTATTTTTTCCTTTGGAAACTAGTAACGAGTTTAGCCCAGTAATGATTCCTGTAGAAACGAGTAATGCACCCAAGCCAGATGTAGCATTTTGGTTTTTGGCCTTATTTAAGTTTTTAAAATTTTTAAGGGTAAGTATATCTGTTTTGGCAATGGCCATTTTGATTTTTTGATTTTTGGATAGTTTAGTTTGACTGGTTGAGTACTCCTCTGTTATCTGAGTTTTTTTGAGCATGGATACTTTCATTTGAATACTATCTTTTTCGATAGAAGTAATAATCCCACGAACCTCTGTAAAATTACAACAGTCAAATTTCTCCATTCTATTAATACCTGATTGTATCTCAAAAATAGATTGCTCTTTAAAAGTTTTTGATTTTTTGTCATTAGAGATCTTTATGCCTTGTCCAAATGCATTTAATGATATTACAGTAAGACATATAATCGGTATCCATTTATTCATAGTAATCAGTTTTACTATTAAGTTTATTTTTTAATATTTTAAATTAAGTAACTGCCTATACCTTAGATTTATCGCCACGATCTAGTATTTTATATTCATGATTTTTTGCACCAGTAGCTTTTATCAGATAGTCTCTAGCTGCATCTGGGTTTAGCGTATCTCCACAGGTAAATAAGTCTATCGCCATAAACTGATGTTCCGGCCAGGTATGAATATTAAAATGACTCTCTGCAATCACGATAGTACCAGAGATTCCATACGGAGAAAACTGATGGAAATAGATCTGTACTAGAGTAGCGTTTGCAATTTCTACGGCCTTAAGCATTATTGCTTTTAGAGCCTCTACATCATTACAGAGTGCTTTATCACAGTGATAGAGTTCTAGTATATAGTGTTTACCTAAAAAATCCATATAATTTACTGTGGAATAAAATGAGGAATAAATTCTGCATCATCGTCGATGATTAATTTATCCGCTCTACGAAAAGACATACAACTACCGATTCCTTTTACATTAAACAGTCCGAGTTGATAATATTCGTTAAACTGATCTTTATAAAGATCTGTAAACTCTTGATATACTTTATCAAAATGTCCAAAGTCTCCATCTGTTTCTTCTATGATCTTAGAAGACTCATCAAAAATTTTAATGTTTTCTCCTAGCCTGCCAAAACTGACTTTCTCCACATATTTTTTACCCATAAAATCCTTTGGATAACGAGACGAATGCAAGAAAAAAGGACGATCATATTTTTTAGATACATGATCTAGAAACAACTTAGATTGATAAACCAGAGTATAAGCTGGATTCATCACATATACTAGATCGTTAGTAATGAGGTTATGTAGTATGTCTAGTAATTCTGGCTCCTCAAAACATATAAATTCCCACGGAATCATTTTATATAGGTAATCTGCCTGTACGTATTCTCCACTATCAGCTTCTAAATAAACGCCTTCTCCAGGAGAAAAAATAATGTGCTGTAAATCGGAATACTCCACATCAAAACCTTCTCTGGCAGCAATATCCATTATAAATTTTGCATGAGCGGCATCCTCCGCATAGCCCAGAGATGTTGCAATAAGCGAAGGATGATTTTTAGATTCGCTGATGAGAAGTCTGTTAAAAAAAACTTCCAGATCCTTCTCTAACGAATTGTACTGCTGAGCTGGTTTTTTATAGATGTTTTTAAAAAAAGCATCTTGCACAAATGATGATTCTGGAATCATCGTAGGTGTATCGGCATTATACTCTAGCAGTTTTATCGGTAGCCCATCTATTCCTCCTGCAAAGTCAAAACGACCTACTACATGCTGATGGTTTTGCTGATAGGAGTAAATGATAAGATCTATCATTTTAGACGGTAAGTCTAAAAACCCAAATTGTTCATTGCGGATCATCTCTTCCAGTTCCGTTTGGAAAATACTATAAATATCATCCTGAGCTTTTTCAAACTGCTTTACCTCTTCCAGTTCTAAAAGGATGCCCTCCGGTACGATATACTCATCTTCTAAGAGATAGTTATAGTTCCTTTGGGTTATGATATCGGAAGGGATCGCATCTAAATCGATCTGTCTACCCGCCATATGATCTAGAGGATTTGCCAGACCCAAATCCAGATTTAGTAGATGGTTTTCTTACTGTAGTTCTTCTCGCAGTACTATTTAGTTTGCTGCGACCACCAGTATTAGATTTATTGTAACTGTTATCACTCGCATAAGAGGATCTAGCTAATCCTGATCCCATAGGTCGTCCCATCATGTATCCTAACATTCCACCCATCAGTACCGATCTCATCATCGATCTACGAGGGTTACTTGCATCAGATATTTTTACCTCATCTATTGTAAACGTATCGATACTGCTATCTAAATAGGTAACGATAATTCTGGAATCCTCACGATTATCGATTAACTCTTCATTAGTGATTTTATATAAATCTTTTTCTTGTTCTTGTAGTTCGCAGATGATTCCTTGTGTCGGCTCTACTAGTGTTTCTTCGACATAGTCGTTGGTACTATCTCCACTGCCTCCACTAAACATCCTGTAGAGAAAATATAAACCTACAGCTCCATAAAGTATCCATCTAAAATTAAATCCTCCACCAGCGCTTTGTTCTTCCGGCTGAGGTCCTTGGTATTCGTTTTGATTATTTTCCATAGTTTAGTAATTTTTTTTGAAGATGACCAAAAAACTGAAGTTTTCCAAATTAATACTAGCGTTTATAGCTTTTGTGGTGGGCATGTGTTCCATTATATATGAGCTATTAATAAGTACGATCAGCTCTTATCTTATGGGAGATAGTATTCGTCAGTTCTCGATCATCATCGGTATCTATCTAGCGAGTATGGGCATAGGTTCTTTTTTTTCGAGATGGATCAGTAAAAAGGTAGTATCGTCTTTTATCATCATCGAGCTGCTTTTAGGATTTGTGGGAGCTCTGTCGGTTCCCTTATGTTATTTTTATTATTCCTATAGCGATGCTGAAGGATATCAATTTTTTGTGTTGTTACTCACTGCGATAATTGGAAGCTTGACAGGTTTTGAGATTCCTTTGCTTACGCGAATAATGGAAGGAGACTTTTCTCTAAAAGATAATATCAGTAACGTGCTGACTTTTGATTATCTCGGAGCATTGTTAGCAACACTGTTATTTCCATTTCTCTTAGTTCCTTTTGTAGGATTGTTTAAATCTTCTTTAATTTTTGGTTTGATAAATATCGGCATGGGTGTCTTTTCTATAATTTTACTAAAGGACGAATTACTTAAGGAGAAGAGATTTAAAAAAATAATTTCTTTTACGGCTCTGATCATCGGTAGTGTGATTTTAGGGATGCTTTGGAAGGCTAATAGTTTGATGCAATTCTGGAACGACTCTATTTTTAGATATCCCATAATCCATACGGAAAATAGTCCGTATCAGAATATTACAGTGACCAGTCATCCTGAGGAATTTAGACTGTATTTAAATGGTGCTATCCAATTTTCTTCTAGGGATGAGTATCGCTATCATGAGGCTCTAGTGCATATTCCGCTCTCACAGTTAGACTCTGTAAAAAAAATTTTAGTTCTCGGTGGAGGAGAAGGTCTGGCTGCTAGAGAAATTTTAAAGTATACAGAGTTGCAAAAACTAACCATAGTAGATATCGATCCAGCAATCAGCAGAATATCTAAAAGTTTACCTCTTTTTAAGGAGTTAAATGATAATGCTCTCGTTCATCCTAAGGTAAAGGTAGTCCATGATGATGCATTCCAGTTTTTGACACATACTACAGAGCGTTATGATGCTATAGTTTTAGACCTGCCTGATCCGACTAGCGAGGCAATTGCCAGATTATATAGCACTGTATTTTTCAACATGGTGTTGCAGCGATTAGAAAAAGATGGCGTTGCTGTAACGCAAGCGACTAGTCCAGAGCTGACAAAAAATGCCTTTTGGTGTATAAACGAAACGATCAAAGAATCTGGATTTGGGTATACATATCCTTATCGGGTAAACGTTCCTTCTTTTGGAAACTGGGGTTTTATTATGGCAAAAGGGAATCCGTTTTTAAAAGATTATCTACGATCGGATATTCAATATAAATTTTTAGAGGATGATATTCTCGATCAGATATTTTATTTTCCTAAGGATATCCGGGTAAAAGATATCGATGTAAATCAATTAGATGCTCCTATCCTTCTAGAGTATTACTTAGATCATTGGCGTAGTCTGCAGGGGCAAGCTCGATAATTTTTACTGTAGTTCTTTTTAAAATAGTCATACGCTTAATCGACGAGGGTCACGTTACCAGATAAAATTATCTCTTCATCATTTAATAGGATTATTTTAATCAAATATGTAAAAACAGCTGGATTTAGTTTAGTGTTTTTAAACGTACCATCCCATGCATGTTCTTCATTGTTGATCGGAAAATGTTCTTTTGAAAAAACTCGATTTCCCCATCGATCATAAATTTCCATTAGTGAGACTTCTTGTACTGATCCTAAACTTGCGTATGGAAAAAAATAATCATTAGATCCATCCTTATTATGAGGTGTAAAAATATTAGGAATGTAAAGATCATATGTAAACGGTGCTCTAAAATATATAGAAGCTATATCCATACATCCGTTGATATCCGTAACGGTTAGGGTAAAGCTCGTATCTGTACTAATGAGATATATAGGATCCCAGCAATCACCACAGCTAAGTAAATCTGATGGTGACCATTCTATGGATAAGACCTCAGATATATCGATATTTAGTTCCGGATAAAGCTGTATCGATTGTCCCTCGATGATATCTATGGTATCGACTAAGGAAAGCTGTACAGGTGTGATCTCATTAATAGTAATTGTATTTTCTTGTGTACAGTTATCATCGTCGATGACGATTATATTATGGTTTCCGGGATTTAACGTAAAGGTGTAAACGTCGTCTGTAAAAGTTTCCCCATTATTAAATGACCATCGGTAATCAGGTTTCCCTCCAGTTATATCTTCTATAATAATCTGTCCAGTGCTGAGATCGCAGTCAGGTTGTACGACTAGGTATTCTAGATTTAGTGGAGTGTAATTAAGGATAACGGTTTGGACTTCTGTACTGCAGCCATTATCAGGATTAGTTACCTCTATAGAATACTCGCCCGGTTGATCTGTCTCGTAAAAAGTATCATTCACAGCTATCTCCTGGTCATTAAAATTCCACTGGTTAGTCCATGTATCATTACTGACATCGATGGAGATATTTGCTAATGGATTTAGGCAACCGATTTGTACTGTTTCTAAATTGACTGCCGGTGCGATTGTATCTATTAATATTTCAAAACTTTCGGTGTAATGGCATCCATTAGATGGATTTAATGATGTAACATCTATTTCTATATTCTGCGAAGTAGACCAGCTTAGATCTGAGATTTCTTCATTGTCGTAAGTCCACAGATAATCTATATCGCTTTGTGGATTAACGATTTCCATTACTGCAATGGGTGACGTACAATCGATATGATTATAATTGTACTCGAGTGCTGGGCTCATAGTGTCTATATCGATCTGAAATACATATTCTTTGTTGCAAAAGTTAGAAGTATTTAATACGTGGAGTGTTCCGTTTCCACTCTGACTATAGGTTAAACTATCCTGAAGGTAAGATGCTCCATTTATATCCCATTGGTAAGATATGCTATCTATAGGATCAATTATATGTAGTACGGATTCTGGATTATTACAGTCGATATCAGATACTGCAAATAGAGTCGGAGCTAGTAAGGTATCTATCGTAATGAGGAGGCTATCGATTGTAACACATGCATTATTACCTATTACTTCTATGTAATAATATCCTGCTGTAGAGATCGTTAGATTTTCTTCGTTTGATAATAATTCTTGATTTGCATTGTACCATTGATAGGTATGCAAAGGATTAAAATTGTCTATGTTCAGTTGACTCTCTGTATGTAAACAATTAAGCTGATTAGGGCTATTTAATTGTAAATTTGGAACGAGTGTGTCTATTTTTATATCTATGGAATCTGTAACGATACAGTCTGCATCGTTGGTAACGCTCAGGAAATATACTCCTGATTCTACAGTTGAAAATTCTGTATTCATAGAGCTAAATCCATTGGGGCCCACCCAAGAAATGTCTAAATTTTCTAAACTTTCTAAACTTACATTTGCGACCATATCATCACAGTCGATATTATTAAAATCTAATACGTAGGATGGAACGGACACGTTAGAAATAAATGCAAGAGTGTCTATAAGTGAGCATCCATTATCAGCTACTAAACTTAGAATTGCATCTGCTTCAACATCGGAATAAACTATGGAAGTATCCATAAAAGATAAGCCATTTATATCCCATGAGACCTGGAAATCCTCGGGAGTATTTATCTGTACAGACCCAGAAGAAAGGCAAGTAATGGTGTCTATATTATAACTATACGTAGGTGTTATGGTATCGATACTGATCAGCATAGAATCTGTAAGTAAACAGTTATCATCGTCAGTAACTTGCAGTATGTATATCCCGGGTTGGTTTATAGTCAGAGACTCTGATGAGGTCGTATCATTATTAGGTAACTGCCATAAGACCTCAGCATAATTTCCTTCGATATTAGGATTAAAATCATAGCTCTGCAAAGTACAATTTAACGTGGAGTCTGATACCGTAAAGGTAAATTCTAAATCAGGATTAATGAGCTCTATGGTGTCTGATGATATACATCCATTTCCACCGGTAACGGTAAGGGTATACGTTCCAGCGGCATCTGTATTTATTTGTGATAGGGTGTCTCCTGTATTCCAAATATAATCTGTAAGTACTGAACTAGACTCTGCTGATAAAGTTACCTGAGCATCACTGCAGTCTAATGTGCCGGCAGATAAAATATCTAGGTCGGGAGGAGTGACGTTTGCAATAACTTCAAAATCTCCTGTAGAACTGCACCCATTCATTCCAGTGACCACCACCGTGTAAATGCCTGGGTCACTTGCGATGAGATAATCTTGGTCTTCCAAAATACTAATACCGCTAGTATCAAACCATTCTGATGTCACTGTTTCTATAGAGGTAAAGCTCAGCGTAACCTCTGTAAAATCACAAGTAAGTATATCGACAGGATCTAGATCTATGTCAGGTCCATCGAAATTTCCAAAGATCTGGAACATCTGTTCTTCCATACAACCGTTGCTATCCGTTACTTCTAAAGTATAGAATCCTTCTGCAGAAACGATGATGCTCTCCTCATCTATAGGACTATCGATTACTCCATTATTAGTAGACCATAGGTAAGTAAAATTATAATCAGAAATCACATCAGAAAATATTTCTGTTGTAGGATCATTACAATCGATATAGTCAAAACCGTACAAGTCAATATCCATCTCTATTAGGGTAAGAAAAATATTTTGCTGATGACTACAATCGCCACCACCATTTACGTCTATGTGAAAACCGGCTTCATCAAACCCTTGAAAAGATGAACCGTCACAAATATCTTCTTCTAAATACTCCTGCGTTCCAAAATCATACTCTATGGTCTGTGGACAAATAGAGTGTAAATTATTAGAACCTCCAGTGGCTGATGTATATCCCCAGTATGCGGTATTGCTTCCGCCAAAACAATTATTGATAATATCAAAAGTTCCACTTAAAACGGATCCGCCATCAAAAAATACTTCGTATGAATTGCCTGCTGGATCCCAAGTAAGAATAATCTCATGATCTGCTCCATCCTCAATATTACCGAGAGTAGTAGGACCATCGATGGAATTATTATGATCCATATCACCGTTTATATTAAAGGCACAGTGATCAAGGAAGGGATCATTATAACCTCCATTTTGCCAAGTGTCAAATTCGAAAATTGCTGAGTTAGGCATTCCTAATGCACCGATTCCTCCACCACTTATTCCACATAAAGAAGAGCTATTGTTCTGATATACTAAGCATATACCATCAGCTCCATTAGCATCTTTATCTCCAAAATTAGCAGTCATTGTATGCGTAAATGGCTGAGAAAAATCAATAAGTTCCTCGTACCATGCACAACCATTTTGAGTATTCTGCTCCTCTGTAAGTGTAATACAATCCCCGCTAAAAGAAGCATCCGCAAAAACATTAAACTGAGGAGTTATTTTTTCTACATCATTAAAATAAAGAGAAAAACTGCCATTGGATGAATTTCCTTCAGGCCATGCACGTATAAAATATTCTTCTCCAGGATCTAAGTCATCAAACTCGATAGAAGGGCCCTCAGATCCATCACAGTTATTATCTACGACATTATATAGGAGCTTAAGATCATTACAAGGTCCCTGGTATACAGCTAATGCTGGATTTTCCATGGAACCTGGAGTGATAAATAGGAATGCACTACCACTATTAGGCATAGTAAATGAAAACCAAAAGTCAGGACTGTTATAATCACCGTAGGGTGGTGCTGTAACTCCAGACTCAGTGTTACCGCTATTATCAAATGATAAGGTCGAATCAGAAAAATTAAGAGATGTAGAAGAACAAGGATCATCACCTGCAGTTATTATCTGACTTACGCACAGGAATAAAAAGATGATACATATTTTTCTACGCCGATTCATTTTACATTTTCAAAAAGTTATGGTTCGCAACTTCTTAAATATAATCAAAGAGTAAAAGAAATAGGCAGCATGGTTTAAAGAAAATAATTTTCTTAATCCAATAATTTATTTTCTAAGGTAATTCTTACGAGGCCTGCTGTGTTTCTAGCATTTAATTTAGAGAGTAAACTAGATCTATGGGACTCTACAGTTTTGAGAGAAATAAATAAAAGATTTGCTATTTCCTGAGTCGTATGTTCTGCAACGATCAGTTTTAAAACTTCTTTTTCTCGTCTAGATATTTTTGGAAAAAATCCTGTTTTTTTAGATCCGTTTTTACGACTATTCATGAGACCTTTCATGATGGTGTTAGTTACCTCTTTACTAAAATAGGTCTGACCCGACTGGACGGTATTTATCGCTAGAAGTAATTCCTCCCTTCCAGTATTTTTTAGGATATACCCTTTTGCTCCATTATTTAATATCTCGCTTACATAGCTCTCTTCATTAAACATGGATATGGCTAATACTTTTACAGCGGGCATTTTTTTTTGTAATTCCTTGCAGACTTCGATCCCATTTTTTCCAGGGAGATTGACATCTAATAATAGGATATCAGGCTGATCTTTTTTTATAAACTCTAAAATGGAGGGGCCGTCATAGCATCTCCCGATTACTTCTATTTCAGGTACTGTATTTAGTATCGATTCTATGCCGTCTACAAACATTGTGTGATCATCAGCTATCAGTACTCTTATCATATCAGGCATTTACAGTATCGTTTAGGTTAAAAGTACAAAGGTATATGGTATTCCCCTCATTAGATAGGGGGAAACCCCCAATTACAAAAATCCGTGTTTATATGGAGTTTTAAACTCATTACTTCCCTCATATTTGTATTATCAACTATTAATAATGAAGATACCAATTATAGAAGATAAGAACTTAACATTACTCAAAAGTGAGTAACTAACTAACAAGAAATTTTCGTTCTCGTTCGGTTATTTTGTCAGACTAAAAAGAAACAGCCCTATTAAACCAATAGTACAGACACCTCTTTGGCCTTAGTTGTTTTCGATTTAGTTGTATTCTGTAGAGCAATATGATGGTTATCAGGCTTATTTATTTTACTCGATAATAGCAATCATATTTTTGTAGACCTTTTTTAAACTAGCAATTTACAGTCTGGACCTGATTATTGCTCAGCAGATTTTACCGACAGAACATAAAAATAAATACTCATTGGGATTGACTATTGCATAAAAAGAGTGTTTCCATAAAGATGGAGATACTCTTTTTCTTTTTTATAAGCTGTTGTAGCTATAGTTACAGAATTTTTAGACATCTATGTTTTCCATACCTGGATTTTTTTTAAAGCGTCTAAAGGAGTATTGATAAGATAGCCATACTATATGTTTTAATTAACCCGTTGCGTAGATTATACTCTGGTAATGTATTTTCTGGGTTAAAACCAATACTTTTGAATCGTGTTGCACCTAAAAAAAATATTATTTCTTTTACTCTTTTTTCCTTTTTGGCTCGCTGGCCAATTGGACTTAAAGTCCGATTATACTTACGACGAATTAGAAGTTTTACTAAATCAGGCTAGAGAAGAAAATGATCATCAGATTCTAGCTGATGCGTATTACCTACTCGCAGTTTATGAAAAAGAAAAATTAAGTAATGACGAACTTGCTTTTGAGTATTTTACAAGAAGTCTAGAGTACTATAAAATTGTTGAAGATGAGGAACAAATTTTTGAGGTCGAACGGAAAATTGCACTTCGATCTCTCGAGGCAGGATTATATTCAGAGGCGGTAGAGTCGTTAGAAAAAATGCTAATGCATTACCGTAAGCTCGGTGATAAAAAAATGCTTACCCAGCTGTTTATGGATTTAGCAACTGCTTATAATGGTACAGGAGATACAGAAAAAGCATTAAACTATCAGAAAAAAGCAATCTCCTTAAATCAAGAAGTAGGCAACGAAGAGTTATCAGTAAAATTATCATTGACGCAAGTGGATAGCTATATCGCTTTAAGCGAATTAGACTCTGCATCCTTACTCATAAATCGTATTGTAAATAGAGCACTCAAGCTAGAAAACATCGAACTAAAATGTCAAGTGCTCAATCAGCAAGGAGAAATTAGGAACTTGCAAAAACGTCATGTCCGAGCGTTAGAATCTTTTACCATGGCAGGAAGTCTATGTGGATCTCGTCCTTATGATCGCAATCGGTTAGATTTATATGAGGGACTTTCTAGTACTTATAAAAAATTAGCAGATTATAAACTGGCTTATTCTTATACAGAGAAATATGCTGCCTTAAATGATAGTATTCTAAATAATGATCGAGTAAATACGATCAATAATCTATCTTATAAATTTAAGGTAAAACAAAAAAACAAAGAGCTCCGTGTTTTAGAATTAGAAAACGATTATGCTCTCGAAAAAAATAATCAACAGCGTCGTGCACTTTGGGTGTTAGGTGGTGGACTGGGTTTACTACTTGCTCTGTTATATTATATCATTCGTTTTTATAATCAGCGGATCAAGGCAAACTCTATTATCAACGAGCAAAAAGAAAAAATAAACAGTCAGCGGATTCAGAATCTAGAGGATGAGATAAAAATAAATAGTATGCAGTCGATGATCGAGGGGCAGGAGATAGAACGGGAGCGTATTGCAAAGGAATTACATGATAGTCTAGGAGGAGTGCTGTCTACGATAAAGTTGCAATTTGATTCTGTACAGAGTAAAATAAAAAAAGTGTCTCAGGTAGAGGAGTACCAAAAAGCTCATAAGTTGATAGATGCTGCGGTCGATGAGGTCCGTACGATATCCCAAAATTTACAACCCAGTGCCTTGGAAAACCTAGGTCTGATTGCAGCTATAAATGATCTAATTAATCGCTTCCAGGGAAATAAAAATGCAGAAATAGATTTCCAACATTATAGCTTTCCAGATAAGATAAATAAAATGGTTTCTTTATCGATTTATAGAATTGTACAAGAGCTATTACATAATGCCAGTAAGCATTCTCAAGCAGAGGAAATCATGATACAGCTCACTAGAGATGAAGACGAGATCGTCGTTCATTTTGAGGATGATGGTATAGGTTTTGATCCGACGCATACGCGTAAAGGTGGCATGGGTATGGAGAATATTAAGTCTAGAGTAAATTACCTAAAAGGCTCGCTGTCTATCGATTCTAAAGATGGAGAGGGAAGTTCTTTTGTGATACATATTCCTTATGTCGCAGATTGATCCATTATTGCTCGAGCTAGATATTCCGACTCCGATAGAAAAAATTAATTGTGAAAAAATTAGTCTTTTACTAAAAAGAGAAGATCAAAATCATCCTTCTGTACAGGGGAATAAGTGGCGTAAGCTTAAGTATAATTTGCTAGAATATTTTAAAGAGGATTATAAAGGGATTGTAAGTTTTGGTGGAGCTTTTAGTAATCATGTTTACGCAACTGCTTCTGCATGTCAGATTTTGCAAATTCCTTGCAAGTTGTTTTTAAGAGGATACGCTTTAGATTATCAGAACCCTACAGTTAAATTTATAAT
>CALLXF010000065.1 GCA_938015805.1 uncultured Saprospiraceae bacterium
TTTCTATTTCCTATCCCAAAAAAGTAATCCCCTTTTCCTTTAAATAATCGATTTATACTGAGATCCGCATAATGAGGTTTAGATTTAAAAAAGTAATCTTTTATTTCATTACCATCGGCATCTGTCCAGACTAGCTGTGGGGGATAGGGAGCATGACCTTCTGATAAATAAGGCCCATCTAATGACTTATCTATTTTTTTTGCTGTAACGATATTTCCATTAGATAATTCTGCAATCCATATTCCACTTTGAAAATATTTTGGTAATGCAAGATACGATTCCCAGATTATATCGCCATCAGTAGATATTTTAGATACATGCACTTTATACTCACTATTTTCTAGATATTCTGTAGCTAGTAATATATTACCATCCGCTGAAGAAGTAACATCATAATTTTGCATATTATCAAAATCAAAGTCCATTTTTTTTAACCAGACCCGATTGCCTAAAGTATCGATTTTAATCAAAGTGATATCACGATCTAATGGAGCATAAACATCTACTATTATCCCATATAAATGATTATCTAAAAACAAACTCGAAGATACACCCGAATTACCGCTAAAAGAATCATAGGTATTTCTAGCTAATTCATTTAGCTGATTATCCGTAGAGAGGTACTCATGGCCTCCTTCTCCGATTACCTTATCACCAATGCCTATTACCTTATTTTGATTTCCAAAAACAAAAGGAGATTTTCGGCTTAATTCTACACCTAAATAGTTTAGTGTTTCCAAAAGAGAAAAATTTTGATTTACTCGTAAGATTGACGTACCTCCCTCTAGACCAATAAAATTTCTGGAAGAAATAATAAAATCATTGTCGATGAGTTTAATAGATCTTAAATTTGGATTAGAATCAAAAGGAATAATTTCTGATTTATATTCTTGTGCTATAGAGACATTTACTATTAAAACAAAAAGACCTTTTAAAATCCATTTCATCGTTTATATTTTGATAATTTTTTTATTCTGGAATTCCTCTTCCGTAGTTACATGTTTTTAATTATATCCCAGAAACTAAAAGTCCTATGTTTAAAGTTAATGCATTTTGACCATTAAATTGTTGTACACCATTAGCGTCATAGATTTCGATTCTTTTTATTTGGTCGGAAATAGAAACTTCTATAGTTACTAAATTTGTAAAGGGATTAGGATTTATAAATGATCAAATGAAAAACAAAAAAGAAAGCAAAATGTATTATTAATTTTCTCATAATTAATATTGGTTTTAAATAAAAAGACCAAGCTGCAGATTAAAGTCATTTTAGAATTCTTCCTTCTTACCCACCAAAAACTCATGCTTCATCATCTACTACATAAGTCCGGACTTGATTTTTTATCACCATAAAATATCAAGTTATGAATGCCATTACATATACTCCCCGTTACCCATCATGGGATCGGTTCCGACCGATGCTTTTAAAAATTTCATTGTCGATAAGTATCGTAATTTGTCTGGCTGTTTTTAATTTGGAAACGGTAGCATCTGAGATTACGCCTATTGATTATGAGCCGATAGAGGAAATTTTTACGATGGAAACTCCCGCGACTATCCATAAAAAGAAAAAAGTAATTCCACCTGTACCATCAGAACCGATAAAACCCAAAGAAAAAATTCCTACTAAAATAGTAGTAGTAGATAAGATAGAAAAAACCACAGTAGAGGAAAAACTATTTGTAGATGTCGAGCAAGAGGTAAAATCTACTGGTCCCGTAGAAAGCCCTGTAGCGGCAGTAGCTCCTAAAGTAGAGATACCGATTATAGAAGAGCCAGTAGAAAAAATACATTCTATCGTGGAGCAGATGCCTGTTTTTGGGGATTGTTCGCTCGATGATTATGATCGTGCAGCAGTGAGACGCTGTTCTGATCAGTCATTATTACAGTTTATCCACAAGCATCTAAAATATCCACAGCTCGCTAGAGAAAATGATATTGAGGGAACTGCAGTAATCCAGTTTGTAGTAGATAAGGAAGGTAAAGTAACTAATGTAAAAATCGTTAGAGGAGAGGAAGGAGGATTAGGTATGGCGGCTAAAAAAGTAATAGCTTCTTTACCGCAGTGGAAGCCAGGAAAACAAAATGGAAGACCTGTAAAAGTGCTTTACACGGTACCAGTAAAATTTAACCTAGATTAACAGTAATTAATCTTTTACGGCATACTTATGATTTATTCAAAATAATCACAATCTACATAGGTATATTTCGTTTTTCTGCTGTCTTGTTATTAGATAGTTTGAGAAATTATGAGGAAAAGATTACTTTTTCTAGCTACGTTGCTAGGAATATGGTTGTTTGGTGGGGTGTTTATGATACAGACATATGCGGCTCCTACCGAATTGCAACCAGTACAGAAAACAATAACTCCATCATTAGAACACTCCCGAGGATTACCCTTGATACTAGAATTTGATAAAACGACCTTACCTGAGGATGTATTTATTTATAATAATAGTCGTAAAAATCATAGGTATTAGTATCGCTTTAAGGTCATTATGATACAATTACGGCTTTCGGTTTTTGTAGGCTGAGTAAGATGTACCATATTTGTCCAGACAAAAGAAAACTACAAATGACTCCTACTAGAGTATTACCGTTGATAGGATTATTACTGATATGGTTGATCGGTGGGTTATACTATATACATAATCATTGTTGTATCGATATACAGGGTACTTCTTCTCAGCAACAAGATACATTAGGTGCAACATCTGCAGGAAGTACGGCGGTAGTTCTTGGTGAGGATGACGATGCTCCGTTATTTTCATATTCCTCACATCAGCTAAATCAGCCCTTATCTGTTTCTTTTAGTAAGGAGATTGACGATTATTTAGAGAGACTTATCAGTGATGGGTCTCATGTAAAGATTACTGGCTTCTATGGGCATAAAGAAAATAATAAAAGCATTTTCCCTAATTTAGGTTTGGCTAGAGCCAATAATCTAAAAAAACTGTTTCTCGATCGGAACATTGACGGAAGTCGCATACATATAGATGGTAAAAAAATGAATTCTACAGATCCTTCTATTGTATCTACGCTTAATCTAGCGGTTGTCGACCCATTACCTAAGGAAAGTCTAACCGAGTACAAGGTACAGTTCGAGCATAATCCGATTATTATTTATTTTAAGTCAGGTACAGACGATTTGATTTTATCAGATGATCAGCGAGAATCCTTACAGGATCTCTCTCAATTTATGAGCTTAGACCGGGATCTGCAAGTTGACCTTTCCTGTCATGAGACTTCAGCAAATAGTAGAGAAAAAAATAATACCCTGTCTAAAGAAAAAGGTCAGATAGTATGGAATAAGTTAAAAGAAAGCGGGCTGGATGTATCTCGAATAAATGTAATTGCTTACGGTCAGGATCGGGTGATCGCTGCTACGGATACACCCGAGGGAATGGCTAAAAATAATAGAATAGAAATTTCAGTAGACTAATGACTAATACTTCATATTACAGAGACTGATATTAAATAACACTACTACGTAACACGAGCTAAAAAATATAAAATGGATTCTTGTACTTTACTAACATTGGTTTATGCACTAGGGACAGGCATATTGACTGGATTAATAGGATGGTTCCTAGGAAAAAAATCATCAGCTACTTTTGCAGATCAGCTCAAAAACAAAGAATACGAACTCTCTAATCTGAGAACAAGTATGGATAAAACTTTGAGTAAGACTAATGAATCATTGGCTGTAGCCAATAGAGAAAAAAGAGAAACCGAAGATATATTATCTCTATGGAAAGAGAAGTTTGCAAAATTACAAATGCAAATAGCAGAAAGTAAAACACAAGAAACACAACCCATATTACCTGAGTCACCTGCTCCAAATAAAGCAAAAGGTGCACCTCAGGCCACTAAAGAACCAGTAACCAGTCATATTGCAATCAGTGCCTTAAAAGAAGAAAATGTTATTTTAAAAGAACAGAATAAAGAGCTGGAATTAAAACTAAAAAAAGCGAGTTCAGTACGTAAAACCCAGAGCAACCAAGCTAAAAAAACCATCACAACAGACCTTACTAAGAAAGTTCACGATCAGTATAAATCGGAAATTAAAAAGCTAAAATCTAAGCTTAAAAAAACTAAAGAAAAATTATCCACTACAGAGAAAGCCCTCAGAACAAAACCAAAGGAAATAGAAATCACTAAGTCCATAGATATAGAAACGCTCAAAAAAATGCTAGATCGTGCCCCACTAAAAAAAGTATCCGAAAGGGTTATATCGAGAAGGAAAAGGAAGGGATAAATTGATAAATATTTAAAGGTACAAAGATCTATAGCTACAGGTTTTGAGGCTTAGAGATTTAAGGATCTAACTGCTTACCTGTTTGATCGCTGATGATTTATTCCACATTTAAGGACATAAATTTATTTCTATATATAAATGTAATTGGCTCTATGTTGATCAGAATGGAATAGATATTTTTTACCCACTCAAATCTATATAGTGCCATTTAATTTTATCTCTTAATCTACTTCCTAAGGAGGAGACATTTACACATTATCAAATTCCCACATTAATATCAAATTTCCACATTAAGCTTTAGCTTTGTATTGCTATGGCATCTAAGAAGAATAAAAAGAATAGAACTAAGTCTACTCCTGTAGTAATTACTCATTTAGTACAAGATGATTTAGGTTTTTGGGGTAAGACTAAGTGGCATTATATCATCATTTTTTTAACTGCTTTTTTGCTTTATGCAAATACGATTTCTCATGAGTATACTCAGGATGATGCAATCGTAATTTATGATAATATGTATACCACAGATGGTATCCAAGGGATACCAGGATTACTTACAAAGGATACGTTTTTTGGATTTTTTAAAGAAGAGGGTAAAGCAAATCTTGTTTCTGGAGGAAGATATAGGCCGTTTACTCCGGTTATGTTTGCGATAGGCTGGGAGATTTTTGGAAGGAGTCCGATGATGGGGCATTTGATGAATATTCTCTGGTATGGAATACTCGGAATCATCCTTTATAAAATGCTCCATGTAATGCTGATTCCTAAAAGACCCACACAGTCTAATGTGATGCTGGTCCTACTAGCGACATTGATTTTTGTCGCTCATCCGATCCATACTGAGGTAGTAGCTAATATAAAAGGACGAGATGAGATCATGGCTTTACTCGGGAGTCTATTGGCGATGTTTTGGGTTTTTAAAAATCCAGTAAAAAATAAATTACTTAGTAGCCTGCTGATAGGTCTTGTGTTTTTTCTGGCTTTGATGTCTAAGGAAAACACGATCACGTTTCTGGCAGTGATTCCACTAGCATTGTTTCTATTTAGAGATATTGCTCTAAGCGGTATTGCTAAAAAAATGATCCCTGTGGTTACAGCGACTATTGCTTTTATGATCTGTAGGACTGCTGTACTCGGTTTTGATCTAGGAGGAAAACCGATGGAATTGATGAATAATCCCTACCTAAAAGTACAGGGTAATGGATATGTAGATTTTACTGCCGGAGAAAAATTATCTACCATATTTTATACGCTAGGAAAATACGTAGAACTCTTAATAGCTCCTATCCAATTGACTCATGATTATTATCCTTATCACATTCCGATTATGGATCTTGGAGACTGGCAGGTATGGTTGTCCGTTATAGTGTATCTGACTCTAGCTTTTTTTGCCATTTTTAGATATCGTAAAAAATCGATTCCTACATTTTGTATAGTATACTTTTTTATTACTCTTTCCATAGTATCCAATCTGGTTTTTCCGATCGGGACTAATATGTCAGAGCGATTTATGTTTATGCCATCAGTGGGATTTTCATTATTACTAAGTATTCTTTTGGTTAAGTATGTTTTTAAGAAATATGGTATGGTTCCATTTGCAACACTTTGTATTGTGATCTTGTCATTATATTCGGTCAAAACCGTAACCAGGAATACCGTTTGGAAAAATGATTTTACATTATTTCAGACAGATGTAGAGACTTCTATCAATTCTGCAAAAATCCAAAATGCAGCTGGTGGATCTCTCATTACTAAATCAGAATCAGAACCAAACCAGCAAGTAAAAATACAAATGGTCGATAAGGCTATTACTCACTTAAATAAAGCTATCGCCATCCATCCTAATTACAGGAATGCTTATTTATTACTCGGCAATGCTTATTTCTACAAAGGTAATTATCAGCGGGCGGTAGAAAGTTATAATGAGGTGCTCCGATTAAATCCTGGAAATCGAGATGGAACTAATAACCTCGCTGTTGCCTTAAGAGAACAGGGTAAGTATTATGGGGAAAAAGAAAATGATCTTAATAAGGCATTACTATACTTAAAGCAGTCTTATGATGTAAACCCTAATGATAATGAGACGATCCGGTTACTGGGAGTAACCTATGGTATGGGGAGACAACATGCTAAAGCGTTACCTTACTTTAAAAAGCTAGTAGAGGTAAGTCCTAATGAAGTCAGTTTTGTAAAAAATCTATCTTTGGCTTATCGGAATACTGGAGATAATGAAAATGCAGATTTTTATCAGCGAAAAGCATTGCAATTAGATCCTAATGCGTTTAATTAATATAGATTATGAGGTACATTTTAGGAGTGGTTTTTTTATTGATTTCATTGCAAGCTCGATCGCAGTATTCCGCTGAAGCTATCGCATGGGCTGAGACTAAAATGGCTGTGCTATCGGATGATGAGAAACTAGGACAACTCTTTATGCCTAGAGCTTATAGTCTCAAAGAAAAAGATCACTATAAGTCTATTAAAAAATTAATCAAAGAAAATAAAATCGGAGGGCTTTGCTTTTTCCAAGGAACCCCGATGGAACAAGCTAGGATTATAAATGAGTATCAGAAGCTGACCGATATACCTCTAATGATAGCGATCGATGGAGAGTGGGGACTGGGCATGAGATTTAAAAATGATGCGATTAGTTTTCCTAGACAGTTGGAGTTAGGAGCGATTCAGGATGAGCAGTTAATCTATGAGATGGGAAAAAAAATAGCTGAGCATTGTAGGCGGACTGGAGTGCACATAAATTTTGCTCCGGTGGTAGACGTAAATAATAATCCGGCTAACCCTGTGATTAATGATCGATCTTTTGGAGAGGACAAGTATAATGTAGCGTCTAAAGGTCGGGCTTACGCCAAAGGTTTAGAAGATGGTAACGTAATGGCATGTGCTAAACATTTTCCAGGTCATGGTGATACTGATGTAGATTCTCATTATGATCTTCCTGTGATTACCCACGATATAGAGAGAATACAAAATATCGAGCTGATGCCATTTAGAGCATTAGCTGAGGAGGGCATCGGTAGTATGATGGTGGCTCATGTCAGTATGCCCGCGATAGATGCTAGAGAAAATCGTCCTACCACATTATCACAAAAAGCAGTAACTGGAATCCTAAAAGAAGAGATCGGATATAAAGGACTCATAATGACCGATGCCTTAGATATGAAAGGAGTCGCTAAGCATTTCAAAAAAGGCGAGGTAGAGGTAGAGGCACTAATTGCTGGAAACGATTTATTATTATTGTCAGAGGATATTCCTAAAGCCATAAAACAAATAAAAGCCAGTATAGATAAAGGAGTATTAAACTGGGCTCGGATTGATCAGAGTGTTTTTAAAATTTTAGCCTCTAAGTATGATCTAGGATTATCAAAGCCACAAAAAATAGAAAACTTAAAGGAAATTCCTAATGATGTAAATGATATGGAATCTGTCATCTTAAAGGAAAAGTTAGTAGAGAGTGCTCTGACGATGGTCAAAAATGATCATGATCTGGTTCCTATAAAAAAAGTAAAGCCTTATAAAATGGCGACTCTATCTATCGGGTCATCAAAGAAAACAACCTTCCAGAAAACCATTGCTAAGTTTGTGGATTGCGATCATCTATTTACTTCAAAAAACATAGGTGGTTCTGCTTATGCAGCATTACTAAATCAGCTTTCTAAGTACGATAAAGTATTTGTGAGTATTCATGATATGAGTAAATACGAGTCTAAGAAATTTGGGGTAACTAAATCCATGTTTACGCTTGTCCGCGAATTAGAAGAAAAAACGGATGTGATCTTGACCGTTTTTGGGAGTCCTTATTCGCTAAAGTATTTTGAAAAAATAGAAACATTATTACTAGCATACAATGAGGATGACATAAATCAGGACAAAGCAGCACAAGCATTATTCGGGGTTTTTGATATCAAAGGAAAACTTCCAGTCAGTGCAACCGATAATTTAATTTATGGCACCGGTTTATTTATCTCAGGGATAGGTCGACTGGGGTATAGTAGTCCAGAAAGAGTAGGGATGTCATCTGATAGTCTAAAGTATATCGATAATTTAGTAAAAGAAATGATCGATACTAAAGCGGCACCAGGATGTCAGGTGCTTTGTGCAAAAGATGGTTTTATTGTTTATAACAAAGTCTTTGGTCATCATACCTATCAAAAAAAAAGAAAAGTAAAACACGATGACTTATATGACTTAGCTTCAGTGACTAAGATTCTCGCCTCTACTTTATCGTTAATGAAATTACAAGACGATAAAAAGCTCAGTATCTACGAGCCGATCGTAAATTACTTACCAGTTTTAGATACGTGTAATAAAAAGACTCTGATCTTAGAAGATATACTCGCTCATCATGCGGGTCTTAGAGGATGGGTACCATTTTATGAAAGTACCCGTATATCTAAGTCAAAAAAAAAGAAGAATAAAAATTTATGGAAACCAGATCCTAAGTACTATCGAAAAACCGCTTCTGATTCTTTTAACATCAAGGTTATGGATGACCTGTTTATGCGTAATGATTATGTTGATTCTATGTACAGTCGGATTTATGCCACATCCTTAAAAGAAGATCGAGATTATAAGTATTCTGATTTAGGATTTTATCTAACCCATCAGATCATAAAAGCAAGATCAGGACAACGGTTAGATTCTTTTGCTAGTGCTTATCTCTATGAACCACTAGAATTACAAAATACAATGTTTAATCCAGCTCAGTCTGTTAAGCTAAATCGTATTCCACCTACAGAAAATGACAGTTATTTTAGAGATGGAAAAGTGCATGGTTATGTTCATGATATGGGAGCGGCGATGCTGGGAGGAGTAGCGGGACATGCGGGATTATTTTCTAATGCAAAGGATGCTGCGGTATTATTACAAATGTTGCTAAACGGAGGAAACTATGCAGGACAGGATTATATAGATCCAGAAACAGTCGCTCTATTTACTAAGCGACATTACAGATCTACTAGAAGGGGTTTGGGCTTTGATATGAAAGAACTAGGTCCTAAAAAGAAAATGAATATGTCTCAGGCAGCTTCTGACAAAGCGTTTGGGCATTTAGGATTTACAGGGACAACAGTAGTAGTGGATCCAGAAGAAAATCTGATTTATGTGTTTCTTTCTAATCGTACTTATCCCACGATGAAAAATTATAAATTTGGGAAGCAGAATTATCGACCTCGCATCCATTCTGTTTTATATAAGTCATTAGGATATGATGTCAGTATCGGAAACGAAAAACTAAATTAGATGTCATTATCATTTACTATTGCTAAGAGATATCTATTTGGAAAAAAATCCTCAAGTGCGATCAACTGGATCACAGGGATTTCTGTACTCGGTATGTCGATCGGTACAGCGGCACTGATATTAATATTATCTGTATTCAATGGTTTCGAAGGATTAATTGCTGGTCTATTAAATGATTTTAACCCAGATCTAAAAGTGACTCCGACAGAAGGGAAATATTTTTCTGTAAGTGATAAGGATCTTATAGCCTTAAAGAGTATTGAGGGAATACATTCTATTTCTAGGACGCTGGAAGAAATCGCTTTTTTTGAATATAAAGGTTCGCAAATTGTAGGAGCTGTAAAAGGAGTAGATCAGGATTTTCTTAAAGTCAGTCAGATAGATTCTGCTATCCATTTTGGAAAATATGTATTACAAGAAAACGGGATTAATTACGGAGTAGTCGGAGCAAGATTGTTTAATCAGCTTTCTATAAATCAACGTGATGCACTTACTCCAGTAAAAATCCACATGCCTGTAAAAAAGAAAAAAGGACTGATTAAAAAGGATTATAAATCGATGTCTATTTATCCATCCGCAGTATTCTCCGTTCAAAGCGAAAAAGAAGATCAATATATGATCGCTTCCTTAGAATTTGCTTCTAAACTACTGGATAAAAAAGACGAACTATCAGCTTTAGAAATAAAGATGGACGGCACAGTTTCTGAGTCAACAGTTAGAGATAATATTACAGGTTTACTAGGGAGTAATATTCAAATCAGAAATCGATATCAGCAAGATGAGGCATTTTTAAAATTGATGAATATCGAAAAATGGATCAGCTTTTTAATTACCTCTCTTACTCTATTTATCGTAGCTTTTAACCTAGTAGGATCGTTATGGATGATCGTTCTAGATAAGAAAAAAGATATATCCATTTTAAAGACATTGGGTTACAACCCCCGAGATATCAAAAACATTTTTATCTCTGAGGGATTACTCATTACGGGATTAGGTATACTTATCGGAATTACGATCGCGGTGACTTTGTATTTACTGCAGACTTATTTTGGGATTGTTCCTGTTCCTGCAGGATTTATTATAGATGCGTATCCGATACAGTTAAGAGTCATAGATTTTCTTGTAGTCATTATTACAGTATTTGTAATCGGATATCTAGCGTCTATTCTTCCATCCAATCGGGCAGCAAGGATTTCTCCTTATTTGAGGCAGGAGTAGTTAACTGGCTATAGGTTTCAGGTTTTAATTGTTTTTAGGTTAGAAGGATTCGAGGTTTAATGGGTTTATAGAATTTAGTAACCATTAACTAGTAACTTCTTTGAGCATAATCACTAACTACACTTTCTAAAAATCTAATCATCTTAAATCTACTGGTCTAAATTAAATACAAAACCCTCTAACATCTATAAAACCTTATATTTGCAATTCCAAAATGCGATATATGGAGCAATGGGAACTGGAATTTGAATGGTTGAGGATAAGACATCTTGTAAAGGATTCGCTTAGTGCGAAAGACCTACCGGATTTAAAAGGAATTTTATTTTTGATCGGGGTTCAAGAGTATGGCCGTGTACAGTCTGAGTTTTCTAAAGAGGAGAAAAGAGATCTGATGCACGTGGCAGTCTGTAGTCTTTTGGAGGATGATGGATATTATGTGTTTAAGGGGAGGGATCATGACGGATGGCCGCATTGGGAAATAAATAAAAAAATAGAGGCAGCAGATGTTGATGAACAAGAGCTGATTCTTAAGAAAAAAATAATTGAATATTTTGATAAAAATGCAGTAAATGAAAACGCTTAAAAATGTATGCCTTTTGGCTCTGGTGACTTTTCTATTATCTTCTTGTGGAGGTGACGGTTTTACCTATGTAAAAGTAAGTACAGATCTCGGAGACATGAGATTTAAACTATATAATAGTACTCCTAAACACAGGGATAATTTTGTAAAACTAACCAAAGAGGGATTTTATGATGGCCTTCTATTTCATAGAATCATAAGTGGATTTATGGCTCAGGGTGGTGATCCTAAATCTAAAGATGCAGCTCAGAATGTACCTTTAGGTAGTGGGGGGCCAGGGTATAAAGTAGATGCAGAGATAGGAGCTCCACATTTTAAAGGAACATTGGCTGCAGCGAGACAAGGAGGTCCAGGTAATCCTTTAAAACAATCTAGTGGATCACAGTTTTATATCGTACAAGGTACTTTACAAAATGATCAGCAGATCGATAGTGCTCAGGCTAGAAAAGGAATCACCTATACACCAGAACAAAGAGAAAGATATAAAACAATGGGAGGAACGATAATGTTAGATATGGATTATACTGTATTTGGAGAAATCGTAGAGGGTATGGAAGTGGTAGATAAATTATGTGCAGTGCAAACAGCACCTGGAGACCGTCCTTTAAAGGATATTAAAATGACTGTAACTATAGATTAATGAAAAATATATTTTATTTGAGCTTGATATTATTACTAAGTTCTTGTGCAAAGCCATTGGCTAAATTTGCGATAGAGGAAGGAGCCAGAGTTGCACCAGTAGATGTAAAGTTTACAAACAGCTCTACTAATGCGGATAGCTATAAGTGGGACTTTGGGGATGGAAACACCTCCGTGGAAAAAGAACCGATGCATCGATATTTATTGTCTGGTAATTATACGGTTACCCTTAACGCCATAAAAGGTGGTAAAACCATTACCTCGACTCAGATGATCAAGATAAATGCTCCTAAGGAGTGTCTTGTAAATATGTCTACATCTGCGGGAGATATGGTCTTTAGATTATCAGATCTCACACCTAAACATAGAGATAATTTTATAAAATTAGCTGATGAGGGTTATTATGAAAATTTACTTTTTCATAGAGTAATAAATGGGTTTATGATCCAGGGAGGTGATCCCACAAGTAAAAATGCAAAACCAGGAGCTAGGTTAGGAAGTGGTGGCCCTGGCTATAAAGTAGATGCAGAATTTACACCTAAACTGGCACATGTAAAAGGAGCACTAGCTGCTGCTAGACAAGGAGGGCCAGGAAATCCAAAACTGCGTTCAAGTGGATCACAATTCTATATTGTACACGGGAAAAGTGTAAATGAGCGTAGCCTAGAACAAAGGGAATTAAAAGCTGGTTTTGAATATCCGGAAGAAATAAAAGAACAATATTTAAAGGTAGGAGGTACACCTATGTTAGATCAGGGTTATACCGTTTATGGTCAGTTGTTAGAAGGGTGGGATGTATTAGATAAGATTGCTGGTTCTTCTACTGATGGAGCCGATAGACCTACACAAGATGTTATTATCAAAAAAGTAACGGTAATTAAATAGTGGAAAATATTATACTCGGAATAGATATCGGTGGGACAGGTATAAAGGGAGCTTTGGTAGATATCGATAAAGGGATGCTTGTTTCCGAGCGAATTAAAATCGGGACACCTCAGCCTGCTGTACCTGCGGCCGTCACTGCAACGATCAAGGAGCTTATCGATATTCTGGACTGGAAGGGTAAACCGACAGGAATAGGTTTTCCTACGCTTGTAGATAAAGGGGTTTGCCTTACGGCGAATAATATAGATAAATCCTGGATAGGTATCAACCTAGAGCAATATTTTACAACAGCATTAGAAACAGAAATTTCTATTCTTAATGATGCAGATGCTGCGGGATTATCTGAGGTACACTATGGTGCAGGTAAAGATCAAGATGGACTGGTGGTTTTATTAACTATTGGGACGGGTATAGGATCTGCTATGATCTTTAATCAACAAATTATTCCTAGCGTGGAGCTGGGATCTCTGCAATGGAAAAATGGTGGAATAGCAGAACACTACGTTTCTAATAAAGCTCGTAAAGTTGGAGAATTATCTTGGAAAAAATGGGGTACTGAGTTAGGAGATTATCTAAATCATGTTACACATCTGTTTTCGCCTAATATGATCATCTTAGGTGGAGGAGTCAGTAAGAAGTTAGAAAAATTTAGTCCCTACTTTAATATAGAACGTAACATACCCGTAGTGGCAGCTAAGCATTTAAACGATGCAGGTATTATGGGTGCTGCTCTTAACAGGGAATTGTAGTTACGTCTGATACCCTCAATTCTAATTTGAGCCTAAGCCTGCAGCATATAAATTCGCCTCCTATATTCCATCTATGCATGTGACAGTCGGCGAGCAACTAGGCTCAGGAATATCGATGAAATAAATCAACCGTCAGGCTGTGCATAAATGGCTCAAAATCTTCTAAATTTTCATTTAATTCAAAAGTTGATAATAAGCTTTGATTTAAACTATGCCAAATGGTGAGCTTTGATATTTATACAGAAGAAATTTTCTAAGTACGCGGAATCGTATTATCACGACATAAAAAAAGGCACACTCTTTTAAAGTGTACCTCCAGTTTTGGTTACTAATTGAGTAATTCGTAACGATTATGACATTGGCGAAAGCCTAAGAAATATTAAGCTCTGTATTATAGTATCTTATGAGTGCCTGTAGCTCTGTATCAATCGTAAACTCTGGATTTAAATTATAAAAAACATCTAGGCTAAAATAATTTTCTAAAAGAGCTTCCTCTAAAACAAGTAAGCCTTCTTTTCTTCTATTTAAAAAGATATTACATGCTGCTCTACAGAATAGTAACTCTGCACTATATGTATAATCTTCAGCTTCGTCTAAAATAGTAAGAGCCTCATCATGCATTCCTTTTCTCATCAAGTAAGAACAAAATTCTACCCAATATTCAGATTGCTCAGGTCCCGTAAGTGTAGCTTTTTTAAAATTAATGATTGCCTTTTCGTCATTATCGACAGCTACATAAGCCGTAGCTAATCCGAGATAATATTCTTCTCTATTATCTTCTATGGAGATGGCCTTATGGAAAGCGTTAATAGCTCTATACCATAAACCATCAGCGGAGTAGCATAAGGCTAGATTAAAATATAGTTCGTCATTATAACGATCAAGTTTTAATGCTTCAAAAAGTTTAAGTTTTGCTTTCTGGATATGACCTAGTTTAAGGTAACATTCTGCTATAAAAAGATTGAGCTCGGAGTCCGGACCAAAAAGGCTATCCGCATCTGTATAATACTCTAAAGACTTTTTATATTTTTTAAGCTGAAAACATAAATCAGCACAATCGAGATATCCGTTTTTAAAATCAGTGTTGATAATAAAAGAGTATTCTAGGGCATCGATAGCATCCTCATACTCTCCGATACACGAATAAGCATGACCTAGATTATACCAAGCTAAATAGTTGTAAGGATCTTTGTCTAAAATCCTCTTATGAATATTTATACTCTTAAGGTAACTTCTAGAAAGCTCTGCACTTAGCCAGATTCTATCTAACGCTTCGGTACTAGAAGGATCGATTTTTAGAGCATCAGATAATGATAAAAACATCGAATCAAAATCTTTCATCTTTTCAAAAATGTAAGACTCCGCAATATAAATATCAGCTAGATCAGAATCCATACAACCGGATTTCAGTTCGTCGAGAAGATTTAAAGCTTCTACGTTTCTAGAGTTTTCTGCCCACAGTTTAGCTCTTAGGATTTTTATTTCTATTTCGTAAGGAGCAACTGCTTCAGCTTTGTCTAGATATTTTTCGCAATGGTCTAATTGATCGATATTCAATAACAATCTAGCTTTAGCGATATAAAATTCAGATCTAAATTGAAATTGTACAAGGGCTTTTTCGAGAACGTCTAATGCTTTTTCAAATAAGCATTCGTTCTCATAATAGGCAATGAGTTTAAAGTATTGCTTTTCGTCGAGGTAAGTAATTTTACCACCGGATATACTAGCCTCGTAATCAGCAACCAAATTAATGATAGCCAGGTCTAGCTTGGTTTTGTGGTCCATATTCTCAGTTCAGATTATAACGTCGTAAATATAGACATTTTGAGCACTATGGAATCTTAGTTATAAAATATATTTTTCCACATTTACTATGCATTAAAAATTATTTTCATAAGAGATAAAGTACTGGATTACAGATGGCTATATAAAGTAATAAATGATATATTATTTGTATTAATCTAATAATCATGAAGTTACAAATGTGACAATTTTTATAGATGTTATAGAACTAAAAAAGGGTAATTTTTAATAGACTTAGTTAAAATTTTAATATGACTGCTATTTTCTAGAGGTTAATCGATTTTGTAGACTCGTATCTGCTTTTTATAATCTCTAAACAGTTCTCTTTTAAATTTTCTTTCTGCTCTAAATAACAAAACGATTTGTTTGGTATCTAAGATGGATTTGAGCTTATCCACAAACTTTTTCTTTTGTATTAGCTTACTTTCTTCATTAGATATCATTCGATTTAATAATTCGTTTGCCTCAGCATCAGTCATATTATTGAAGTCCACTTCGGAGCTTCTTTTTTCAAAACGGTCTTCTTTTTTGTTTTTAGAATGAGCGTTGTACAAAGGCCAAAATTTTTCTGCTTGCTCAGGAGTAAGCATTAATTCATCAGTGATAAAGGCTATTTTCTTTGATTTTAGATTATCCATCTTTCTATCTTTTTGAGCAATAGAGATATTACACATTAATAGAAATAGACTTACCGTAACGATTAATATTTTATTCATAATTATAATTTTATAATAGTTCTTCTAATTCTTCAATTTGGAAATCATCAATGTTTTCTTCGATGTAATCTTCCATTTCTTCCTTAGAAATTAGATCAATTCCTTCTCCAATATTTATATCCATATTAATAGGGATCATTTCCTCTATAACTAAGTCATCTATATTTTCTTCTAGATATATTTCTGTACTTTCTAGAGAACTCATAAGTGCAGTATGATTTGATTTAGGGTTTATAATGAACATGGCCAACAAAATAATGCTAGCTGCTATTCCGCTGATCATAAAAATTATCTTTCTTTTTTTAGGCTTTGATTTAGACTCATCGTTAAGTTTTTCTATCACTTTATTAGATAGCGTATCGAAGTAATCCGTCTCAACTTTGTAAGGGTTATCTACCTTTATCCGAGAATAAATATCAAGCTCTAGATTATTAAAATAGCGTTTGTCTACGCGATAGGGATTATCCTTTTCTATACTAGAGAGCATAGGTGCTATTTTTTGTATTTCGTCCCTTATTTCTGTTTTACGATCCTTCATTTAGAAAAGATTCTATTTTTTTAACGGCATGGTGATAGGAAGCTTTTAATCCTCCCTCAGATGTTTCTAATATTTCAGACAAGGCTCTGTAACTCATTTCTTCAAAGTATCTCATATTGAAAACAGCTCTTTGCTTTGGAGGAAGTTTTTCTATCGCTTTAATGAGTAACAATTGACTTTCTGTACCATTAAAGTAACTATCTGCTTTAAGCTCATTTCCTAGTTCCTCAGACATTTGCTCCACAGATGAGCTACGGCGTTTCCTTTTACTATTTAAATGATTGATACTTTCATTTGTAGCTATTCTATAGATCCATGTACTCAGGGAAGATTGCTCTTTAAAATCTGGTAGATAGCGATACACCTTAATAAAAGTATTTTGTACTACATCATTAGCATCTTCGTGGAAATGAACCATACGTCTTACTCGCCAATAAACAATTTCCTGGAAGGTTTTAATTAATAACCTAAACCCCTCTTCTTTAGATAAAGGGTCTTTACAAAGAGATAATATTTTTTGATCTTCCTGCGTAATAATAATTTAAATGATGATATCAGAATTAAGACTGATTTTTGAACCCAAGGTTTAATGGCAAAACACTAATTTCATATTTCTTTAAAAAAGGGGAGGCATTTATGTTTGGATTTTTATGTCGTTTGTGGTTTAAATATATAATGAGATGGAAACTATCAGGTCCTCATCCTAATGTGGTAAAGAAAAAGATTATTATTGTAGTTCCTCATACTTCTGGATGGGATCTATCCACTGGGCTTGTTGCTAAATACGGGATGGGTTTAAACGTAAAATTTGTAGGAAAAAAGTCTTTATTTAAAGGACCTAAGAAGTATTTTTTTTACATGCTCGGTTTATTACCTATAGATCGATCTAAGGGTAAATCAGCAGTCGATGAAATCATAAAATTATTTAACTCTAAAGAGGAACTTACGATCGGTATGGCTCCAGAAGGAACACGTAAAAAAGTAACCAAGCTTAAATCTGGATTTTACCGTATCGCCAAAGCATTAGATATACCCGTAATCATGGTAAAATTTGATTATGCTAATAAGATGATCTCATTTAGTCCGCCTTATTTTTTAACTAAGACAAAACTAGAAGATATGGCATACATCGAAAACTATTTTAGAGGTGTCATCGGCAAAGTACCCGAATATAGTTTTTAAGACATAAGATGTGTATTTAATATTCTACATTGCATTCTTTTATAAAAATTCAACAAATTTTAGTAATGAAAAAATTAAACATACTCTTTATCCTAGGTCTGCTTTTACTGGCAATCAGTCTTATGAGTAATTCTGGAGGAAGAGCAGCTGTTCAGAATAACGGTTCTACCGGAGCTCCAGGAGAGAATACCTGTGGTCAAGCGGGGTGTCATGCTTCAGGAGCATTTAATCCTGTTGCACAAATCAAAGTAGAAGATATGGATGGGAATCAGGTCACTGAGTATTTTCCGGGATCTACTTATAAAGTAACCCTTACTAATCAGGCAAATGGTGCATCCGGGTATGGATTCCAGATTACCAGCCTGGATCCTAATGATAATCGTATAGGAGAGTGGTCTAACCAGTCTGCAAATGCCCAAATTTCTGCTCTTACTAATCGTACTTATTTAGAACAAAATTCTACCAGTTCAACTAATGTGATTTCTGCGGACTGGACTGTAGGAGCTACTGAGTCTGGGGATGTAACTTTTTACGCCGCGACTAATGCCGTAAATGGAAATGGAGGGACATCAGGAGATGGTACGGCTTCCACTTCTATTACGATTGCACAAGCAGTCACTTCTAGTAAAGAACTAGATCTTAAGAGCATTACACTATTTCCTAATCCTAGTCATGATATTATATATATATCATCAGATATGTCTATAGAACAATATGAGATATACAGCGTTTTAGGAACAAGAGTGGTCTCTGATGTAGTGCATGATAATCAGATGGATATTAGCCTTTTAAAGATGGGTACATATTTGGTACGATTATCGAGTAGTAATGGAGAAACTATAACAAAGAAAATTATAAAGAATTAAGTCTCAGAAGAGCTTTACATAAAGTCAGATTCTATTCATTTAGGGTCTGGCTTTTTTTATTTTTACTATTATGTACAATGCACAAGACGAACAAAAATATTTTGGGCTTTCTAAAAAATTTCAGAACGCTGATCTATCTATCGATCAGATAGAAGAGTTACGAGATGTACTCAGATATCATGAATATAAATATGCCGTAACTAATAATCCGGTTATCTCAGATTATGAGTATGATCAGTTATTTAAAAAACTAGAAGCCTTAGAATCTACTTATCCATTGCTGATTACACCAGATTCCCCTACACAAAGAGTAGCCAGTGATCTCACTCCTGATATGGAGGCTGTAGAACATCTCAGTCCCATGCTATCGCTAGGTAATTCATATAATGATCAGGACCTTCATGATTTTGATCAACAAATAAAAAGATTACTAAATCTTCCAGAAGATCAAGATGTATCCTACTGTGTCGAACCTAAATTTGATGGAGGATCGCTAGCAGTGATTTATGATAATGATTTTCTGGTTCGCTCAGCTACTAGAGGAAATGGGATAAAAGGAGAGGAAATGACTGCAAATGCAAGGGCTATTCCTTCTATTCCGCTTAAAGCGAATTTTTCTGCTCTAGGAATTAAAAAAGTAGAATTACGAGGAGAAGGATTGATCCGTGTGGAGAATTTTGATATTATAAATAAGCAGAGAGAAAAGGATGGATTAGCGCTATTTGCAAATCCTAGAAATGCAGCTACAGGAGGCCTCCGTATGAAAGATCCTAATGAGACCCGCAAGAGAGGTATTGAGGTTTTTATGTTCCAAATTGGTGTTGCACAGGATGCTAACGGTAAGGATATGTTGCCCACTTTCAAAACGCATTATCAGGGAATAGAGGTATTGCGATCTCTAGGATTTAAAGTACCTAAAGCAGCTATAAAAGAATGTAAAAACATCGATGAAGCCATAGACTTTTGTAACCTCTGGCAGCAAAAAAGGATGGAGTATCCTTATGAGATCGATGGTATGGTGGTTAAAGTAAATAGCCTGGCATTACAAGAAAGAGCTGGCTTTACTCAGCATCATCCAAGATGGGCGATCGCCTTTAAATTTAAGGCTAAGCAAGCGACTACTACGCTGATGGGAGTAGAATATCAGATCGGTAAAATAGGATCAGTCACACCAGTAGCAAAGGTAGAACCTGTACAATTAGCAGGCGTAACGGTATCTTCTATCTCCCTGCATAATGCAGATTTTATTTCTAGTAAGGATTTACGTTTAGGAGATAAGGTACTGATAGAGCGAGCTGGAGATGTTATTCCGTATATCGTAAAATCATTTCCCGAACTGAGAGATGATCAGGTCGTTCCGATTATTTTTCCCACTCATTGTCCTTCGTGTAATACCCCATTGGCGAAAGCCGAAAATGAAGCCGCCTGGAGATGTTTAAATGTAAACTGTACTGAACAAATAAAGCAACGGATGTATTTTCATGTTTCTAAAAACGCAATGGATATTGATGGTTTTGGGCCGTCGTACATCGACCGGTTTTATGAGGAAGGATGGATCAGAGACTTGTCAGATATCTATAATCTGGACTATGATAAAATTGCAACTTTGGAGGGTTTTGGAAAACGATCAGGAGAAAATTTAGAAACGGCCATCACTAAAGCTAAGGCTAATCCGATCCATCGTCTACTGCATAGTCTGAGCATCCATCATCTAGGTAAAAAAGCATCTAAATTGATAGCAGAAAATATCTCTCATGTCTTAGACTTACGTCAATGGTCATACGAGGACTTTGTAGATATTAAAGATATCGGTCCGGTAGTAGCAGAAAATGTAGTGGCTTATTTTGCGGACGACCAAAATATTGCTCTTCTAGAAAAAATGGAATCTTTAGGTGTAAATTTAACACAGACAGATGATGACAAACCATTGCAAATAGCAGAAGATGCCATCTTTGCAGGTAAGTCGATTTTGTTTACAGGTAAGTTGCAAAAACTTGGTCGTAAAGAGGCTCAGGAACTGGCTGCAAAAGCTGGAGCAAAAAATATATCTGCCGTTAGTAGTAAATTAAATATCCTAGTCGTAGGTGAGAAAGCAGGATCTAAATTAAAAAAGGCACAGGCATTAGGGACCGTAGATATTATGACGGAGGATGAGTTTATAGAGCAGATGAGGTAGGAGAAATAGATCTTTTATGTAATTGAAATAAAACATCACAATTAAATTTTTATGGCTCTAACCTCCAATAACTACCATTTTGAAAATCAAAATAAAATGGACCACTTGTTTGATTGAAATATATCATGGATCCATTTTCGTTAATAAAATTATAAGCATTAGGGTAAAGTATATTAAACACTGTAGTATCGCCTATAAAATTGGTTTGGTTAAATAGTTGAAATTTTTGAAATGAGGATAAATTGTTTTGAATTTCGTTTGTAAGTATTTCAAATTGAAAATCTTCTAATTTATTATTGATAACATCTCTAAACAATATGCTTAATTTTTCAAAAACGATAATCGAATCTAAATCATTATGATTAATAATATCCATTGATAAACCTAATGACATTCTAGGATTTTGATCGCGATTGAGACTAAGATTACTTGCTTCTATATTGTAATATTTTATTAAGGTTTTGCATTCAGCATCTTGTATTTCTTTTCTAATATGGATAGTGTCCGAGAAAGACCTTAAACTGTGATCTATATGAAATATTATTTCTTCTCCATCTTGATCGATATATACAAGAGAGTCTTGCTCCACAAACTGAAAAAAGTCTTTCGAGATATTGCTTAATGTAAAAGCATTGATTTCTTCAAAATTTGTACAATCATTACAGGAATTAAAAAGAAGTATGACGGAAAGTAAAAAGACTGTTTGGTATAGTGATTTCATTTTCAGTATTTTTTGATAATAAACCTAATTATCCGCTCAACTAAGTTAGTTAAACAAATCTTATAATTAGAACTATACTTTCTCATCCATTCCCATGACATTTTCTCATATATTTGCAGGCTATGTCAGAAGTCGGATTTCCATACTTAGATGAACTAAACGAGATACAAAGACAAGCGGTAATTACTACCGATGGTCCTATCATGGTTATAGCTGGTCCAGGCTCTGGAAAGACTAGAGTACTGACCTATAAGATTGCCCATCTGCTAAATACAGGGGTGGCTCCGTGGAATATTTTGGCATTGACATTTACAAACAAGGCAGCTAAGGAAATGAAAGATAGGATCGAGAAAGTTGTCGGTCCAAATGCCTTTAAAATCTGGGCAGGAACGTTCCACTCTTTGTTTGCCAGAATACTGAGAGTACAGGCTCATAAAATCGGATATCCTAGTGATTTTACGATATATGATACTGATGACTCTAAGTCCGTGCTTAAAGAAATCATTAAGAGCCTAAAATTAGATACTAAGGTTTATAATGTATCTGCGATATTCTCTAGGATCTCACATGCAAAGTCTAATCTGATTACGCCTAAGTCTTACGCTACAAACGAAGATCTAATGGCGTATGACCGGATAAATCGTAGACCGATGACCCAGCTGATTTATGATCGCTATGTAAAAAAATGTATGCGATCTGGAGCTATGGATTTTGATGATTTGCTTTTGCAGATGTTTAGACTTTTATATCAGAACCCCGATGGTGTTCGAGAAAAATACCAGAGCCAGTTTAGGTATCTGCTAGTAGATGAGTTTCAGGATACTAATTATCTACAATATGAGATTATAAAACTGCTTACGGTTTATCCAGATAGTAATCATAACGTGACTATCGTCGGAGATGATGCACAGAGTATTTACTCTTTTCGTGGAGCGACGATAGAAAACATTCTCCAGTTTCAGAACGATTTTCCAGAAGTACAGACATTTAAACTAGAGCAAAATTACAGATCGACGCAGTTTATAATCCAGTCCGCAAATCATATTATCAATTTTAATAAAAAGCAGATTCCTAAAAAAATATGGACAGATAAGGATGGCGGGTCTAAGATAAAATTGATCAAAGCAATGACTGATAGTGAGGAGGGCAGAAGGGTCGCTGATACCATTATCGAACAAAAAAACAGATATAATCTTTCTAATAGTCAGATCGGAATCCTATATCGAACTAATGCTCAGTCGAGGGTTTTTGAGGAACACTTACGTAGACATAATATCGCTTACCGTATTTATGGTGGATTATCTTTTTATGCTCGTAAAGAGATCAAAGATATGATCGCCTACTTACGACTATCCGTTAATCATAAAGATGACGAAGCACTGAAAAGAGTGATCAATTATCCCAGAAGAGGAATCGGCAAAACGACTATCGATCAGATTGCTCTCGTGGCAAATGATAACGAGATCAGTATGATGGAAGTTTTGACTAAAGTCGAATTAAAAGTGCGGGCTAAGCAAAAGCTTCTAGATTTTGTAAAAATGATCGCTGCTTTTAAAAAGAAAGCTAGTGCGAGTAACGCATATGATACCGCGTTATTTATAGCTCGGCAGTCAGGTATTACAGATACATTAAAATCAGATACCAGTATAGAAGGAGTCAGCAGATTAGAAAATTTAAATGCGTTATTAGATGGTATAAAAGAATTTGCTGATGATGATGTACTGGCTCCAGGAGAAGAAGTGTTAGATAAATCTATAGGTAAGTTTTTGCAGACCATTTCTCTCATGACTGATGCGGATAATGATGATGATCAGAAAGAGTCAGTTACGATGATGTCCGTACATGCAGCTAAAGGGCTAGAGTTTAAATCGGTTTTCGTAGTAGGGCTGGAGGAAAATTTATTTCCTTCTTATATGTCCTTATCTTCTCCTGATCAGGTAGAAGAGGAACGACGATTGTTTTACGTGGCGATTACGAGAGCAGAGGAATATCTTACACTGAGTTATTCTAATAGTCGATACCATTTTGGTCAGATGCGTTTTAATGATCCCAGTAGATTCTTAGAAGAAATTCCAGAGGATAGTGTCGATAATATTACTGTGATGAAATCTAAAACAGAGAAGTCTCCCTCCTCTCCATTTGGGAAACCAAAAGTTCTCGGAGGTAACTTTAAACCGATAGGAAGAAGAGCTACCAAGGCTTTGCCATCAGTCAATGCGGCAGATTTTAAACCCGATTCCTACACTAAGATTAAAGAAGGGATGACAGTGATCCATTTAAAATTTGGAGAGGGTAAGGTTAAAAGTATTGATGAGCGAGATGTAGCTACCATACATTTTGAGGCCGTCCATGATTCGCCTTATAAAAGGATCATGCTAAAATATGCCAAACTACAAATCGTCGATTAGTATCTTTACGATCGATGACGGTAAGACCTTCCATACTATTTTTGATCGTTGCCTTTTTATTTGGATCACTAAGTATTTACCTCACCCCACCATTCCAGTCTCCAGATGAGACTAATCATTTTCATCGTGTGATCCATATTAGTGAGGGTCATTTAATGGGTAAAAAATTAGATGGAAATCGACTAGGCGGAGTGATGGATATAGACGCCCTCTCATTTACACAACTCTATGATAGTATAAGGAAATCGGATCATCCCAAATTTAAAAACATAGACGAGCAACCTTATAAAAAAGATAATCCTAATGCTCAGAAAATTTTTATCGATTTTGCAAATGTAGGTTATTACAGTCCGACCGTTTATATTCCGCAGGTACTCGGAGTAGGTCTTGCTAAAGTATTAAATTTAGGTATCCTTGATCAGTTTTATATAGGCAGATGGTCAGGATTTCTTGCCTGGTTGTTGATTGTATTTGCGACCATAAGGATAACACCGATCGGTAAAAACTTATTACTTTTTTTAGGACTTCTTCCAGCATCGATCAGTTTACATAGTACATTATCTGGAGATGTTTTTTCTAATGCATTGTGCTTTTTATGGTTTGCACTGATGCTCCGAGCTATACGTAGTGATCATTTTATCAACTGGAAAGAGTGGGCAGGTCTGATGATAATTATCTCTTTGATTACCATAAACAAGTTAGTTTATTTTCCTCTGGCATTGATGATTTTTATGATTCCATCGCACAATATAGTTAAGCCATTATGGACCAAAGGACTTCTTATTTCTCTGGTTGTTTTTATACTGCTTTCTTGGATACCCTATAGCAAATCAATGTTTATACCTTACGATTTTTATGATGTTGCTTACAGAGATGCTCAGCAGCTAAACACCGGAGTAAGACCTGATGAGCAATTTAGATATATTATCTCTCATCCGTTTAGTTTTGTAAAAACAGTAATCGTTTCTTATGTAGAATCTGCTCCATCAACTTGGTCGCATTACGTCGGCAAATTCGGATGGGAAAAAAATTATATTCCTTTTTCTGTAATCGGTTTACTGACTATAGTTTTAGTAGGGATTTCGCTTTCGCGAATGAAAAATGAACTATCACTCACTGTGCTTCAAAGAATACAAATATTAGAAATTGCTTTTTTGATGATGGCAGGTTTTACGGTGTCGATTTATATGCAATGGAGTCCAGTAGGTAATGATCGAGTTTGGAGTTTATCAGGAAGATATTTTATTTCTATTATACCATTATTTCTACTTGCCTTACCTAAATATGAATATCTAAAAGAATGGAAACTTAATCAATGGGCTTTTCTTTTCTCTGTTTTGGGATTAGTGGTTTTACTATGGAGTATGTGGAATCGATTTTATTAATAGAGAAATAATGATATAATTAGTTGTAAATGAACACATCAGTATTACATTAGTTATACTCACAAGGAGCCTATCATTAAATATTTATAAATGATATTAAACCTTCGCAGACTTTAAATCACTTTATGAAAATTCTACTTACTGGAGCTACAGGATATATCGGGAAAAGACTACTTCCGCTATTAGTAGAAAACGGACATCATGTGGTCTGCTGTGTAAGAGATCCTAATCGATTTAATCCTGTAGAATCCATAAAGCCCTTTGTCGATATAATCAAAGTGGATTTTTTAGATGCCACTTCCTTAAGTGCAATTCCTAAAGATATAGATGCGGCGTATTATCTCATCCACTCGATGTCTAATTCTAATGAGTACGATAAACTAGAGGAAACTTCTGCAATAAACTTTAAGGAGTGTTTAGCTAAAACGGATATAAGGCAAGTCATTTATTTAAGCGGAATAGTAAACGAGGAGGTACTTTCTAAGCATTTACAATCTCGCAAAAACGTAGAAAATATATTGGCTTCGGCCAAATTTAATTTAACCACCTTACGGGCTGGAATAATTATGGGATCGGGAAGTGCGTCTTTTGAGATTATCAGGGATCTGGTAGAAAAACTTCCAGTTATGATAGCTCCTAAATGGCTCAATACAAAATGCCAACCTATAGGGATACGTGATGTATTGAGCTTCCTAGAAAAATCATTACTAAATAGTAAAGTGTATAACCAGAATTTTGATATCGGTGGTCCTGATATCTTGACATATAAGGAAATGTTATTACAGTTTGCGGAAGTCAGGAAACTAAAAAGGTGGATTTATACGGTTCCAGTCATGACACCACGGCTCTCGTCTTACTGGTTATACTTTGTAACTTCTACCTCTTATATGCTTGCTTCTTCCTTAGTCGAAAGTATGAAGATAGAGGTAGTCTGTAGAGATCGTCGGATAAATGAGATCCTAGATATTTATCCAGAAGGATATAAAAAAGCTATAGATCGAGCTTTTGTAAAAATCGAAAGTAATCAGATTGTTTCTAGTTGGAAAGATTCTCAGATCAGTGGGGTGAAAAACATTAGTATTTCAGATTTTATAGATGTTCCAGATTATGGATGTTTTAAAGACATTAGAGAAAGACAGATCAGTTCGCAAGATAAAGTTATCGATAAAATATGGAGTATCGGTGGCGACACTGGATGGTATGCAGCTAACGGATTATGGAAATTAAGAGGGTATATGGATAAGATATTTGGAGGGGTAGGACTGCGTAGAGGAAGGACTAATTCTAATTCGCTAAGGGCGGGAGATGCATTAGATTTCTGGCGAGTTCTTTATGCCAATAAGGAAGAAGGACGATTACTGCTATTTGCTGAGATGAAAGTGCCAGGTGAGGCATGGTTAGAGTTTAAGGTCAAAGATGGAAAGCTGATACAGTCAGCTACTTTTAGACCTCATGGATTGATAGGAAGATTATACTGGTATGGGGTATTACCATTCCATGGTATCGTATTTAACGGAATGATAAAGGAGATCGTAAAAAATAGTTAGACATTTTATTCATCTAATCTTAGATAATATACCGAAGTCCTAGATAAATGATCATGTTTCTCGGTGTAGATATAATCACGATTCTTTATATAGACATTAAGATTCTAAAGAACTAATCATCTAAACGATGAGCTGATAAAAACTCCCACAGAATTTCATTAGGATGTTTATTATTTATATCATCTGTAAACCAAACATGTCCACCAGGTTTATCATATTCATTGTTTACAGTGTAAGATGTTATAGATAGATTACGACTGTTATCAGCGTATATATCTCGGAGTATATCTCCATCATTTAATAAGGTAGATTCTAATGTCGAACTAGATATATCATTATGACCTAACCAATAATCTATAACAGCGGATAAGGATTGAAAATTCTGATCCCCATTATATGGAAGTACGTTATCTTCTACTCCATGGAAAATAATAATGGATGTCTGTAATGATAGATCGCATCCCTCATCTATAAGCATCGTTCCAGACATGACGCCTATTGCTGCAAAAACATCTGCTCGGTTACAGGCAAGGCCATAAGCCATCATTCCTCCATTAGAGTATCCAGATGCATAGATGCGTAATGGATCGATATTCCATTCTTGAGAAATATTTTCGATCAGTTTATCTACAAAAAACACATCGTTATCGATTATGCTAGTCGCACCATTATCTCCGGGGTCCCACTCACTATCTCCTTTAGATCGCTCTACTCCTTGAGGATAGACCACGATAAAATTATGGGCATCAGCAAAGGAATTTAAATTAGAGCTGCCACCCCCAATATCATTTGCAAAGTCCTCCGCTGATCCTCCAAAACCATGAAAATTTATCAGTAATGGAGTGGCATTATTATCATCATAGGAACTAGGAATATAAACAAAGTAGGTACGAGTTTCCTCTCCTACGGTCAGAGTTCTACATGCTGTATCATCCTCGCAAGATAAATTCTTGTCTAGGGTTTTTTCTGATCCGCATGAAAAAAGCGTCAGCGTAAAAAATGCTATATAAAACATAAATGATCGTGGCATACGCTTAAAACTTATGATGATAATAATAATGAAGTGGCAAGAAAAGAAACATGTTTTATCCTTAGTAAATACTATGAGCTACCGAGTATAAAAATAGCTGGTTTTTTATGGATTGCAAAATTGTGAGATTTCCATTGCTGCATGGTCCGAGTTGCGATCCATTCTTGGTCGCTGTTAATATCTACTGCGATACAGAGTTTGCTTTGAGGAGATAATGACTTTAGTGCTGTTTCTAGTAGTCCGTGATTACGATAAGGCGTCTCCATAAATATCTGGGAGGCACCGGACTTTCTTACTTGAGTTTCTAATTGTTTTAAAGAAGTGACGAGCTCTGGTTTTTTTACGGGAAGATAACCGTGGAAGGTAAATTGCTGCCCAGAAAAACCAGATGCCATAAGAGCGAGTAGTATCGATGATGGTCCGACCATAGGTACTACTTCTATTTTGTTTTCATGGCACCATTTAACTGCTAGAGCTCCAGGATCTGCAATACCTGGACAGCCCGCTTCCGATATTACGCCGATAGAGGTTCCTTTTTTTAGAGGAGTAAGAAACTGATGTAAATCCTGTGTAGGATTATTCTTATCTAGTTCCATCACTTCTATATCTTGCATAGTAGTAGGATGACTTGCTAGTTTTAAAAATCGCCTCCCTGTTTTGGCTCGCTCTACTATAAAATGATCTAAGCTATGTATAATGGAGATGGTGTCTTGTGGGATAGTTCCTATTTTATCTTCTGCAATAGGACAGGGTATCATAAATAATTTTCCAAATGCCATGGTGCTATTCTAGGTTAGATTTTCATTTAGTATTATAAATAATACCGATAAGGCTTTTTTAATACAATTTGGTTCTTATCTAATTTTAGTATAGAAGCCTACGTCGATGTAAAACTAGTATTTTTGTGAGTAGGATGACAGCAGAGGAAAAAAAATTACTTAAACAAAAAATCATCGACTTAATCAAAAGGTCAGAAGCAGATTTAATAGAAATCGCTAAGATGACCCAGCCTGTAAAGCCAGAGAATTCTCTCGGGCGGATCTCTCGGATGGATGCCATAAATAACAAGTCGGTTATGGAAGTGGCAGAAAGGAATAAAAAAGCAAAGCTAAGTAAACTAAAACTAGCATTAACAAATGTAGATACAGAGGGTTATGGAATCTGCACAAACTGTGCTAAAGTTATACAGCAGGGAAGACTTATTTTTATGCCGGAGAGTACGCTGTGAATTCACTGTGCGGGAAGGTAATTAGGAAATGTGATGTTTAAATGTACTGACTCCAATTTTATAAATTTTAAAATAGCAGGATTATGAAGTAGAGGTTTTTGATATCCGTAAGGTCACCGAGTTGATTAGGTTAACTAATTCATTTCTAGTCTCGATAAATTTTCTTTATTTTTTTCCTTGTTCTTTTTTTATAATGTTGACTACAGTGGAAATATTTTTGGAGGAGGGAGTCGAAATTCTACCCTAAAAAAATCAAACAACCTATACTAAGTTATAATTAGCATACTCTAGATTTATACCTAGATACTTACGCATTGCTTTTTTAAATTTTTCTTTAGGCAAGAGATCATCTCGATACTGATCAATAGAAAAATTCCAATTCATCGCAGAGACTCTTTTTTCCATTAGGCGGGGATGAGTACCGATAAATTTCTCTAAATAAAAATTAAACTGTGTATAATCAAACCCCTCTTCATCACCGATTACTTTATTTATATGATCCTGATTATGATAGTATTTCATAATAGATTCCTGCTTAGCTTTCATGTTGACGGGAGGTCGTACCCATCCATAATGATATATAAAGGCATCTAGTTTAGCGACATTGAGTTTTTTATTATTTCCTTTTCTAAATCCCTGAGCATCGATATAGGAAAAAATAGATTTGTCGTTTTTGATGATCCGTATTTCGTGTTTATAAAACCTAGATGACTTTGCGATGTAATCGTAGGAATGATAAAAGTGTAAATACTTAAATAACAGACCATCTATCTTATCATTGCTCAAATGTTTTTGCATTCCTGCTTTTATAAGAGGAAGATATTTTTCATGAACGATTTCGTCTGCTTGGATATAAAAGCACCAATCAGTGTCCGCATCGATCATCTGGAATGCTTTGTCCGTTTCTACTGCTAGTACTTTACCTCCATCTTGTAATGTCTCGTTCCATTTAGAAGTACGGATAATTATTTTTGGGTCGTTTAAAGATTGTAAATAAGCCAGTGTATTATCTTCGGATTCTCCTACTAGGATTAAAAACTGATCACAAAGCGGTAAAACAGACTTTATGGCTTCGACGATCGGATAGTCAAATTTGACAACATTTCTAGCAATTGTAAATCCAGTTACCTTCATCGGAGTTTTAAGAGATCATAAAATCTAGATTAGATATTACTTTAACTGTAGCATCTGTACCTGATCATTATTATTTCCTACTATAATAGTTTTTCTATTTACTTGGGCAAGTTCTTTTACATCTTTATTTATAAAAAATCCACTTTGCTTAGCATCCATCAGGCTAAAATTACCTTTCCCATCACCTAATAAACTAACTCCTATTCCTGCATCAAAACGGGTTGTTTCTACTTCTGTTCCGTATAAGTTACCACCTGCTAAAATGTCTAGATGACCATCACCATTTATATCCATGGTGATAAAATCGTTAAGCGGGGAAACCTGTGCAAGTCTCGGGAATTCTTTAAACTTAAAGTTGCCATTATCATTAATAAATACTCCTGAGTGTAGGTCAGTAGCTTTTAAATTTTGAGCAGTTTCTAAATTGTAAATTTGATCTAAAGATGCTTTTGCAAATCCATCGAAGGTTGGAAATTTTTCTTTTACATCAGGTACTTGCTCTGAGGAACATTCTCTTCCTCTCATCGGAACCAGCTGGTCATCAGCATAGTTAGCAAGAACGATATCGTAGTTTCCATTTTGGTCAAAATCATTGGCGTAAAGCCAGAAAGGTTTAGAGTCCGTAGCTTTATACTTATTATTAAGTCCGATGTTACCCGCTAGGTAATCCATATCTCCATCACCGTCGATGTCCATTTCTGCTAGCCCAAACCACAAACCATATTTAGTAGAGAGATCACCTAGATTTTCTTTCTTAGAAAAACGACCATCGGTGTTTTCAAATATGGTAATCGGCATCCACTCGCCACCGAGTACGAGGTCCATATCCTTATCACCATCGTAATCAGAAAAGATCGAGCGGGTAATCATACCTGCTGATTCTAAACCATTAGTCTGATCGGTCTCGGCTATGGTAAATGTACCCTTGTCGTTTATGAGTAAATAAGAGACTGGTGTTTTAGGATATTCTCCTGGCACCAGTTTTCCTCCAACAAAAATATCAACATCACCATCGCTATCTATATCGGTAGCAGCTATTCCTTTGCCACTTGCTGTGATTTTGGGTAGTCCGCTACTTGTTTTAAAATTTCCTTTTCCATCATTTATGTACAAGCGATCCTGATAGTTTTCAGAATCTTTTGGGAATTCATATCCACCACTGACGACATATAGATCTAGGTCGTTATCCCCGTCTGCGTCTAAAAATAGACTTCCAGTGTCTTCATATTTTTTGTCATTGGTGATAGCTGGAGTATTTGTTTTGCTAAAAGAACCATCGGGATTTTGGGTATGAATTGCACCTTGCTGATCTTTAGATCCACCTACAAAAAGATCGTCTAAACCATCTCCATTAATATCACCTGTCGCCATAGTCGGACCAAATTCCGATTGCTTATAAGGAAGTAAAACCTGCGTCGCATAGTCATCATAGTTGTTTTCTATGTGGCGATGATTTATTTTGTCAGACGTATTTACAAATAAGGAATTAATGTTAGTGGTCGGGGTAAATTTTGAAGACTTTTTAATTTTATCTTGATCTATTGTGGTAACACGATTGCTCTTAACATCCGTATGAACACTGATATTATTATCTGGCCAAAGGATTTCTATTTTATCTATTTTATCCATTTTACCTAATCCAAAATGAAGGATCTGCTCTGACATAGACTCAAAACCTCTAGAGTGTATCAGCTCTTGCTTCCACGATTTTCCATTCGCGTAAAGCGTTACCTTACTATTTAAAACAGGTCTCTGAGATGTACTTGATACTAGTTTTATCCGTGCAAAATTATTGCCGACATCTGCTGCACTATTTTTGTAAATAAAAGCAGGCTTGTTTACATTATTAACTACGATGTCTAGATCACCATCCATATCTAAATCTGCAAAAGCAGCACCGTTAGAAAAACTTTCTTCTTCAAAACCCCATTTCTGTGACACATCTTTTAACTTAAGATTTCCATCATTATGATAGGCGTAATTAGCCAGAGGAACGGAAGGTATTGCATTAATAATTTCTAGTAGATTATCGGTAACTTTTCCAGATTTGATATCATCTTTAAGTTTTTCTCCCCAGTCATTATTACGAACATCTTTTTTTATTCCGTTAGTGATGTACATATCTTGCCAGCCGTCGTTGTCTAAATCTCCAAATAATAAACTCCAGCTCCAGTCTGTCTTAGCCATTCCAGACATAAACCCGATCTCAGAAAAATTTCCATTTCCTTGATTGAGCTGTAGCGTGTTATGCATATATTGATAGTGATGACCGTCATCTACGGCTTTCCAGAATTGTTTGGGACGCATCGAAGGCATATTAGTTTTAGAACGATAATGAGTTGCTCCTGCCATATCTAGTGATGCGATATCGGGAAGACCATCATTATTAAAATCTGAGATGTCAGCTCCCATCGCAAAATTAGAGATATGCTGGAAGTACTCATGGGCCTTATCTGTAAATGTCCCATCCTGATTATTTATGTAAAGATTATCAGCTGCTAGGAAATCTGTAGATATAAACACATCTGGCCATCCGTCCTCATTTACATCCGCGATAACGATCCCTAGACCGTATCTAAAATTTTCTATACCCGCTTCTTCAGAAACATCAGTAAAGGTATTATTACCGTTATTACGGAATAATCGATCACTATTTTTCTCATTCATAAAAGGAGACTTTCCTCTGCCTGATAAGTTTACTTGTTCGTTTTGTCTTACTGATCTTACGTTAGAGGGCTGGTTCATAACATATAGATCTAGATCACCATCTTTATCATAATCAAAAAACGACGACTGTACAGTAAAACCGTCATTATCGATACCATAAGAGGCTCCTGACTCGGTAAAAGTCAAATTACCATTATTTATAAAGAGTAGATTTTTTTTATCTCCAGCTGTTTCCGAATATCCAAATTTAGATATGTATATATCAAGAAAGCCATCTTTATTTATATCTATCAGCGTAACCCCAGCGGAGACTCTATTGTTATGGATCTGGATACCTGATTTTGAAGATATATCCTCAAATTGCATATTGCCTTTATTGATGTAAATCGCATCTTTCCCAAAACTAGAGGTCATTACAATATCAGGAAGACCGTCATTATTTAGATCTCCAGTAGCCACACCTCCTCCGTTATACATAGAATCCCATAGAAAATGGTTCATTTGCTTGGACTCTTGAATATTATTAACAAAATAAACACCAGAATCAGACGGGTCAACCTTAGTAAATTTAATATCGCTTACAGTTTGTGCTGCAGTGTTATCTGAGGTATTAGTCTCATTCTTACAGGATATGGTAATAAATAAAAAAAGGATAGGTATAATAATCTTCTTGTTCATATCGGATTCTACTATAATCTATGATGGTTAAGAGTATGCAAAAATACTCAGATAGAGAAATTTACAAGTAGAATAGGAACGTAATTCAAATATATAATTACATGTTATATATACCTTTTTTTAAAGACTAATAAAGAAACAGGGCACCGTCGACGAATCGAAGTACCCTGCATAACCCCAAAAAACCAATTGAAAACATTCAATCTTTTGCTTTCTTTGTAAAAGCATATGTTTTAAAACACCTACCTTGTTTATTGTACCTTAGAACAAAAAAGGTAAGGGTATGTTTGACTTATTATCATAAGACGTACGATTATAAGAAAGTCACTACGCGAATTAAAATTTTATCAAATTCATGGAACTTTTTAAGAATTAATATAGTTTGGCCAAAATCAAAAAAGCATTTATCTGTTCTTCTTGTGGGGCTCATTCGTCTAAATGGGAAGGAAAATGCCACTCCTGTGGCGAATGGAATACCCTTATCGAGGAAATAATCTCTAAAGACACTAAGGAAGAGGAAAAGAGAAATGTCTGGAAAGAAGAAAAAGAATTAAAGCCCAGAAAATTATCAGAGATCGTATTTGCGGATACTCCTCGGATTGTTTTATCCGATAATGAGCTTAATAGAGTTCTGGGTGGAGGTATCGTCAGTGGATCTTTGATTTTGTTAGGAGGTCATCCAGGGATCGGGAAATCTACGTTGCTTTTACAGTTGGCTTTATCTATTCGTAAAAAATTACTATATGTATCAGGTGAGGAAAGCGAGCAGCAAATAAAAATGCGTGCCGATCGGATCAGTGCTGAGAATAAAAATTGTTTTATACTCACTGAGACTAATGTTATGAAGGTTTTACAGCAGGCTAAGGCAGGAAAAGTAGACTTACTTGTAATCGATTCTATACAGACATTATCCAGTCCCTACCTAGACTCGACTCCAGGTAGTATATCACAGGTAAGAGAGTGTACAGGAGAGTTGCAGCGTTTTGCAAAGGAGACAAAGATTCCTGTTTTTGTAATTGGTCATATTACTAAAGATGGACAAATTGCGGGGCCTAAATTACTAGAACACATGGTGGATGTAGTTCTCCAGTTTGAAGGAGATCGTAACCATGCGTATCGTATTTTACGGACTATAAAAAATCGTTTTGGCTCTACAGATGAGATCGGTATCTATGAGATGCAGTCTACAGGTTTACGAGAAGTAAGTAATCCGTCAGAGTTATTTTTATCCCAGTCTGAGGAACAATTATCTGGAAGTAGTACAGCAGCAACCATAGAAGGATTAAGACCGATGCTCATAGAAACTCAGGCTCTTGTAAGTCCATCAGTATATGGTACACCACAGCGATCGGCTACAGGTTTTGATCTAAGAAGACTTAGTATGCTAATGGCGGTTTTAGAAAAAAGATGCGGTTTGCCATTTGCCCAAAATGATGTATTTCTAAATCTGGCAGGAGGGATAAAAGTAACGGATCCGAGTATCGATTTAGCGATCGTAACCTCACTGATCTCATCTTTGCAAGATATATCAGTGGGTAAAAAAATATGCTTTGCGGGAGAGGTGGGACTATCGGGAGAGATCAGAGCAGTGAATAGGGTAGAGCAACGAATCCAGGAGGCAGATCGACTGGGTTTTGAGCAAATATTTATTTCTAAATATAACGGCAAGGGGATCGATCAGTCTAAGTATGATATAGAGATCGTAACGCTTTCTAAGGTAGAAGATCTTTTAAGACAAATTTTTACATGACTTTCGTCGAATTAGAACAAACATCCCATAAGTATCCCATTGTATTATACGATGGCTTTTGTTTTTTATGTGATAAAACCATTACTTATCTTATCGATATAGATAAAGAGCGACAGCTCCGATACCATACGTTAGAGTCACAAAACACAAAACCTGATACAGTACAGTTATTTTATAAAGGTCAAATTTATGAGCGATCAGATGTGTTAGTAGAAATTGCAAAAATTTTAAAATCTCCTTCTTTCATTATGCGAATGATAAAATATATTCCTAAGTCTATTAGAGATTTGGGGTATCGTATTATTGCTAAAAATAGGTATAGAATATGGGGTAAAAGTGAGACTTGCTTAATTCCCCAGCCCGACATCCAACAGTTATTTTTGCATTTATCACAAAAAAAATAGTAATAAATCATATCATTTTACGTCTATATAGACTTAGTAAAGGGTAATGTATCATTCTAGTTTTTAAAACAAGGAAAAGTTTCATGAACTCACAATTACACTATTATTTTTGCTAAGCTTACTTTTTAATGACCGATCAGAGAATTCCTTAGAACTAGATACCCGTTTTAGTATTTCTAATGCGTAATCTGGGTTTATATGATAGAACACCCTATTTTTGCACCTTATATTTTCCATGAGCAAATACATTTTTCTTTTTTATATACTTATCGTCCCGTTTACATTTCTGAATGGCCAGAAAGGGTGGGAAGCAGGAGCTTGGTTAGGGACTTCTTTTTATTTTGGTGATTTAAATACCAGACTAGATTTTACGGATCCAGGTCTTGCTGGTGGTCTAAATGGTCGTTATAACTTTAATACACGGATTTGTGCCAAAGGGTCACTGAGTTACGCAAAAGTCTATGCTTCTGATGAAGGATCTCCTAATAACTTTGAGCGGAATAGAAATCTAAGTTTTAAGTCTAATATCATAGATTTTACGACCACAATCGAATTTAATTTCTTTGAGTACGTACATGGCAGTGAGGATTATTTTTTTACGCCCTATCTGATGACAGGTTTTTCTATTTTTAGATTTAACCCACAGGCCGAACTAAATGGGGTAACTTATAATCTTGCTGACTTTGATACCGAACTTGTGGATTATGGAACAGTAAGTGGTGGATTAACTATCGGAGGGGGATATAAATGGGATATCAATAGAAAGTGGAGTATAAATATAGAAGCCAGCTACCGTAAATTATTTACTGATTATCTAGATGATGTTAGTTCGGTTTATCCAAATTCCGCTCAACTAAGTAATGCAACGGCTATGGCTTTATCAGATAGGTCAATAGTTCCGGATTTAGGATTACCAGGAAGACAAAGAGGAAATTCTAAGGATAATGATTCCTATGTTTTTTTTGGAGTATCTCTGATGAGATATTTTGGAAGACTGGAGTGTCCTAAAATTTCTAACCCCGGATGATCCAGCAGATAGAGCTGGTACTCCCGCCTTATCCGAGAGGCTTTCATATCATAACAGATCATATTACCGGTGAGATTAAATTACCAGAGACAGGGATCTTACATGTTTTTATAAAACATACCTCTGCTGGATTAACCATTAGCGAAAACGCAGATCCAGATGTAAGGATAGATTATGAATCTATATTTAATCAGCTCGTACCTGAAAATTTACCATTTTTAAAACACACTTTAGAAGGTCCAGATGATATGCCTGCTCACATAAAAGCGTCACTAGTAGGATCAAGTGTCTCTATACCGATTACTAATGGACGCTTGAATCTGGGTACCTGGCAAGGCATTTATTTATGCGAATTTAGAAACAGAGGTGGAGCTAGGAGGCTGGTAGTTACGATTAGCAGTTAATGATTTACAAAATGCAGCTGTAAATAAATGAATAGTAGTGTTAAAGCCTGTATAATGGAGATAACCTGTTTTTGGTCTTTATTTTATCAACCTCATTTTATGGGTTCATCAGTATAATGTAGATATTAGCTTTTTAAATAATTTATAAGTGGCTTACATCGTAGAGGGTTGTCTTTTTGGATTAATGTTGGCAATAATGATAGGGCCGATATTTATTGCATTGACGCAGACAAGTATGGAAAAAGGAGCGTTAGCAGGAATGCTTGTAGGCTTAGGAGTCTGGATTAGTGATTTAATAATAGTGGCCTTAGCTTATGTTTTTATTAATTCCATTAGCGACACCATAGAAAGCGATGCTTTTAAATTTTACTTAGGTATCTCTGGAGGTATTGTATTATTTATTTTCGGAGTAATGGCTTTTATAAAATCTGTCGATTTAGAAGTACAGACAAAAAAACATAGTTATCGTAATATGATAGGATATTGGTTAAAAGGATTTTTAGTAAATACTGTAAATCCGTTTACCTTTATTTTTTGGTTAGGTATCATTTCTACATATGTGATCGGTAGGGAGATAACAGTACAGAATACTTGGATTTTTTTGACTAGTATTATTTTGACCATTATGATAACCGATGCACTTAAGGTCTTTGCTGCAAAGGCTATCAGAAATGTTTTAAATCAAAATCACATTTATTGGTTCTCTAAGATATCAGGATTTGGATTGATGGCTTTTGGAATATTCTTAGTGTATAGAAGTCTTTAGTATTTTTGTTTTAAACAAATTATTTAGTGAAGCGATATTATCTATTAGGGTCATTTTTACTTTTTAGTGTTTTACTTTTAGCACAAAATAAAGAAGTCCCTTTTTCAACGGGTATCGGCCTCGGTGTTGATATTATTTCAAATAAGGATAATGCTGCATCTCCATTAAGTTACTCTGGATTTGGTTTACCTATAGGTATTAATGGTCTCAAAGTAAACAAGAAGTGGCTTCACCATTTTGAAGCACTATTTATAATTCCTGCAATAACAAATAATTACCTATTATCATCAGTTGTAAATACTCAATTAAATAGCTGGACAAAAGTAAATATATCTTATCAAGCACTTAGGTGTATAGGATCAGATTCTTTGAGCTATCTAGGTGTGCAACTGAAAAGTGATTTTTTTTATAGAGAGTACGACTTTTTAGATGGTATGAGTTGGGAGTTAGTAAATGGACTGAATATTAATTTTGCTCGAAAAATATCAATCTCTGATAATTCATTTTTTTTAACCCAGATAAATATTCCCATAATAGCTTATATAAATAGAAAAAGCTCTCTCACCTTTGATGAGATTTTTTTAGATGATTTTTATAATAAAGGGCCTCTGAGTTTATTCAAATATGGAACTTGGCAATTTAATTTCGACAAATGGATAGCTGTCGAGTTTAACCTTCTTTTCCATAAAAAATTATCCAATCGTTTAAATTTATTAAGTAAAATAGGAGTAAATTATTATGCTATCCATTTTCCCGAAAAAGTTTATAATCTAAACATACCTATCTCATGTTATCTAAATTATCAATTTTAATTTCAGTAATATTATTTCTTGGATGCCGATCTAATAATTTAGAGTACAGTAAAAAAGAAGCCTTTGATGAATTAACTCAAAGTGTTTCAAGGTATTCTGCTTCTATTGACTCGCGGGAAATAAACTGGGATAGTTTAGTTGAGCATTACGACTCTCGTGTAAATGAAGATTTATCAGAAAAAGAATTTTTTGAACTTATCATGGACATGCTTTTAGAGTTTAGGGATCCTCATGTTCATTTAATCTCTTCTTTTGACACGATGTATTCTATTGATTATTTAGGATATTCCCGCAACAATGATGAGTTGGTTACTAGCCAATATATATCAAACATAGTTACACATTCTGCAAATATAAAATCAGGGTATATTAATGATAGTTTGGGTTATTTGTTTTGCTCTGATTTTAAAGGAGATTTAAATATTAATAATGACATTTATGAAAGTATCATTTCTCAATTTTCAGAAACTAAAGGTTTAATCTTAGATTTTAGAGTCAATGATGGAGGTAGTGTTTATAATGCCCAGAATCTTCTAAATAAATTTACTGCCCAGAGAACTTTATGGCATACTACTCAAAATAGAAATTTAAATGGTTTTGACGATAAATACGAGTGGTACCTAGATCCGGATCCTGTTATTTTTTATCCTAATAAAATTGTGGTACTTAATGGAAGGTATACTATTAGTGCTGGAGAACGTTTTGCTATCGGTGCTAAAATTTTAAATAATATTGAGATTGTTGGAGATACTACTTCTAATACTCAAGGATCTGTTTTGGGTCGAGAAATGATAAATGGATGGAAATATAACTTAACCTTTGAGAAATGTTTAGACCCTAATGGAATAAACTATGGTGGAAAAGGAATACCTCCAGATCATCTAATTAATTCTAATAATGCGTTTATAAACAACCGAGATAACGTTTTAGAGAAGGCCATTAAACTATTTAACTAAAATTAGAGAACAAGGTCTCATTTATGTTTAATACAAAAGTTTCAGCAACTATCTAAAAGAAAAGTATCTCTTTCCTAGTTCTCTAAAATATCTGAAATAGGTTTAATCTTAAGTGGAATAATTCTCATGATAAGATGCTTTAAAATATATTCCTCTATTTAGAGTCGACTATCTAAAAGTCTAAAATCTATAAATCTAAGTATCTATCTAGACCACAAATTATATTTCATAATACAGTAGATCGCTCTTACCCCATCTTTCCAGTTGATTTTTTTTCCTTCAGCATAGGTACGACCATAGTAGGAGATACCGACTTCGTAGATACGGACATCTTTTATTCTGGAAACTTTTGCAGTTACTTCTGGCTCAAAACCAAAACGCTGTTCTTGTAGTTTTACTGATTTTACGATATCAGATCTCCACATTTTATAGCAGGTTTCCATATCTGTAAGATTAAGATTAGTCATGGCATTAGAGATGGCGGTTAGCCATTTATTACCTATCGAGTGCCAGAAAAATAATATTCGATGAGGCTTACCTCCGATAAAACGGCTCCCGTAAACGACATCTGCAAAATCATCTAAGATCGGCTGTAGAAGAATATTAAATTCGTGAGGATCATATTCTAAATCTGCATCCTGTACTACTATAAAATCACCGACAGCTTTATCGATACCTGTGTGTAAAGCTGCACCTTTTCCCTTGTTTACATCGTGTTTATAATAGCTTAATTGGACTGTAGGATTTGCTTTTTGGAAGCTTAGGATTTTATCTTCTGTGTCATCTGATGAACAATCATTCACTACTACGAGTTCTTTAGTAAGTCCACCTATGAGATCGACAGATACTACTTTGTTTAATATATTAAGAATTGTTGCACTCTCATTGTAGGCAGGAATGATAATTGAAAGTTTTTTAGTAGAAGTCAATAGAAGAAATTTTAATTTTAAGCTCTAAAATAAGAAAGTGATGAGTAGTAATTTTTACGATGTCAAAGTTGAGAAAGTAATTAGAGAAACACATGATTCTAAGTCATTATATTGTAATATAACACCAGAAATAAAAGAGGCATTCCAGTATAAAGCGGGACAGTATCTAACCTTAAGATTTGAGATAGAGGGTTTGGAATATCGAAGAGCTTATTCTATCTGTACGAGTCCACTTAAAAACACTCTGGCGGTTACAGTAAAAAGGGTAGAAAATGGTATCGTTTCTAACCATATAAATGATCATATCGAGGAAGGTCATACGATATCCGTCATGCCACCAGAAGGGAAATTTGTCGTAAAAATGGATCATAGTGCAAAGAAAGATTATTACTTTTTTGCAGGTGGATCGGGGATTACACCGATGATGTCGATCATACAAACCATACTGGAGGAAGAGCCTAAAAGTTCTTGTTATTTATTATATGGTAACAGAGATAAAGAGAGCATTATTTTTAATGACGATCTAGAGAAATTAGAATCTACTTATCAGGGTCAGTTTTTTGTGAGACATATTTTGAGTAGTCCTAAAAAAGAATCTGCTGGAGGCATTGGTGGATTATTTGGAAAGAAAAAAACCTTGTGGAAAGGATGGTCTGGATTTATGGATCAGGAAAAACTAAGTAAATTTTTAGAAGAACATCCTAAAAAAGGAGATGCTCAGAAATATCTCATCTGCGGCCCTAGTGTAATGATGGACATGGTAAAAAGTAGCTTGGTAAAATCAAAGGTTCCGGAAAAAGAGATTATGGTAGAATATTTTTCTAGTCCAGCAGAAAATGGGTCAGATAAAAAATCATCAGTTTTTACGGGAGCAAGTAAACTAAAAGTACGACTAGAAGGAATCGATCACAACATAGAAATAAACGATGATACGAATATCTTGGATGCTATGATTAACAGCGGAACAGAGCCACCTTACTCATGTACGAGTGGAGCATGTTCTACTTGTATGGCAAAAGTGACGAAAGGGACTGTAGAAATGGATTCTTGTTTTGCCTTGGACGATGATGAGGTCGCAGATGGATTTATACTTACTTGTCAGGCACATCCTACTTCGACTGAGGTAGAACTGACCTTTGATGTTTAGAAATTGAGTTGTTATTTTAGAAGGTATAATTTATTGGCTTTAAGCCAATGATAACACTGCAAGTAATGATTATAATCTAAGCACTTAAAAATTTACAATAGTTTTTTTCCAGAGCTTATTTCTGACTCACTAGCATACCTGTAAAAAACTAAAATTATTTTATCGCAATCAGTTGTTTTGTATTACTAGTTTTTTAAAGTACTTTTTCCCATTGGCTTTAAGCCCAATAATATATAAACCATTGTTTAAAAGGTCCGTTCTAAATGTATAATCCTTCCGATTTTTTGCGTCGATGGTTTTTACAATAGTCCCTCTGAGATCTATAATTACTACCTCCTCTATATTATGAGTAGAATGGATAGATGCAAAGTTAATTGCTGGATTTGGTGATAAAATAAAACCTGCTGTTTTTGAAATTTGTTTTGTACTCGAGATGACACATTCCTCTATTAGAGCCCTACCATCTAAATCCCATTCTTCCTCGATGTCTATGCATAAATGGGTCATGACCGTAGGAGGTACATCTACTAATCGAGACGTGTTTTCATAATTATATATCGTTATAGAATCGGGTGTATTCCACTCCGCTCCTACAATACTTCCATTATTTTGCTCAGCGGAATGATCAATAGCGGTTACTAAATCACCTCCTTCATTTAACTTCCAGTGTCCTATGAGTTGAGTAAAATTAGGATGGGTATCATTTACCGTTTTACATTCCCAACTGGATATAACCGCATCTGATATAATACCTTCCCATATTCTAACCTCAGCAATAGATCCTGGAAAGTCAAAATTCTGATTAAAATCCGTTCCGAAAAATAAACCTTCGCCAGTGGTAATATTTCCGATATTGGACATGTTTTCCTGATCTATAAAAACCCCATCTTGATACATTTTAAGCATGCCATCTCGATCAAAACTAGCTCCTAAAGTATGCCACTGATTATCTGCTATTTCTCCTCCAGTATTTATATCTACTCTGTTGCTACCATCTCCGATATTTAGTTTCCATTCTGGTCCGGATGGAAATTTAAATGAAAATACAAAGCCTGTATTAAGACCACTATTCCAGTCTTTATTTCCGATGATGGCGTAGTCACCGCTGGAGTTTGTTCTTATTCTGCACTCTACTGTAAAATCTCGATCAGCTCCAAAATCATATAATGTATTATTTGCTATTTGTACAAAATCGTCATCTCCATCAAATAGTAGCTCTATAGAATCGCCTAGACAATTTATTGCTTGGTCCAAAACAGTGGTACTATCTCTATCTACCTTACGAGTAGGAATATTTTTTCCGCTAGCAATCATGAATATGTTTTGATGCTCTATGGTTACACCACCATGGCTAAACCCTTCTCCTCCATGATCAGTAGTAACGATGATCAACCAATCCTCATTATCGTAATCAGGTCGATTTTCTACAGCTTGTAAAATATTTTCCAAAAGACTATCTACTTGTTCTATTGCAATAATATATTCTGGTTGGTCTGGTGAAAATCCAAAACTATGTCCTGCTCCATCTACTTGATCAAAATGTAAAAACATCACATCTGGATTATTTACTGATAAGTAATCTGCTGCTTGTGTAGAAACTTCCTCATCGGTATCGAGATTTAGCTTAAAGTCTGCATCTTCTAAAACGATATGATCATTTATAGGATTCCAGTTAACAAATGAGACAGTATGAAGATCAGGATTGCTATCTTCTATACGCTTAAAAAAAGATGGATAATCAGAGTAATTGTTTACGGTAAAGTCGTTTCCAGTTACTAAGTGCTTAGGAGACCTTACTCCGCATAATATAGCTGACCAGCCTGGACCACTTACAGTAATATCATCATTTAAGCCATAGGCATCGTATAAACCGTTATCTATAAGTTTATCAATATTGGGAGTGGCGGCTACTTTAAGTGCATCAGGTCTTACTCCGTCGATTCCGATGATAAGGACTTTTTTAATATCTTGAGACTGGAGTAAAATAGGAAAAAAGCAAAAGGAAAAAAGAAGAAGTAGGTTTTTCATGATTATGTTTTCAGTATGCTATTAAGTTACAAAAGCTGAACTGAAGAATGAGGATATTCAAGAGATATTTTAGTCTAAAAAATATCTCTGACATACGAGTTAAAGGTTTTTGATATTATAAACAAAATTTTGTATCGTTGTAGATATATCAGTTTCATTTTTCCCTAACGCCTTTATAAAAGCAGATCCTATAATTGCTCCATTTGCATACTGGCAGGCCTTTTTAAATGATTTATGATCATGTATGCCAAAACCAATTAGTGTGCGGTTCTTAAAATCATGATTTTTTATTTTTTTGAAGTACGTAACCTGCTTTTTTGAGATATCAGCTGTCTTACCTGTGATGCTTGACTGAGATACTACGTATATAAAACCGTTAGTCATTTGATCCATTTTAGCGATACGGTCATTGCTGGTTTCTGGAGTGATCAAAAAACACATACTTATCCCATATTTTTCGAACTGTTCTCTATGTTTTTTTTCATAAATTTCCACCGGTAGATCGGGGATGATGAGGGCATCGATGTTATGTGACTGACAGGTGGTGAGAAAGTGATCTATACCATACTGAATCATCTGATTATAGTATCCCATAAGGACTAGAGGAATTTTTGAGGTTGTGCGGATTTCCTTTATTTGCTTAAAAAGTAGATCTAGATGCATTCCATTTTTTAGAGCGATTTGGCTGCTGTTTTGGATTGTTTCTCCATCAGCGAGAGGATCAGAGTAGGGCATACCTAACTCTACTATATCTACACCGGCCTGTTCTAATGTAAGTACGACATCGACGGTACTGTTTAGATCAGGATATCCAGCCGTTACATAAACATTTAGAACATTTTGTTTTTTATCTCTAAATAGAGTGGTGATTTTATTTTCCATCAGTTTTGTTATGGGCTTTATCATCTAGGTTTAAATAATCGATGTAAGTGGCAAGATCTTTATCACCACGTCCAGATAAACAGACGACCAGTCGATCTTTCTTTTTTAATGATAGTTGTCCCAGTACAGCAAGAGCATGAGAAGTTTCTAATGCAGGAATGATACCTTCTAGTCTTGATAATTCTAGAGCTGCTTCTAAGGCCTGCTGATCAGTGGCATTTAGTACTTGAACTCTTTTAGTGTCTATTAGATGGGCATGCATCGGTCCTATGCCGGGATAGTCTAGACCAGCAGATAGAGAGTAAGGTTCTACAATCTGTCCGTCTTTAGTTTGCATAAGGATTGTTTTACTCCCGTGGATTATTCCTTTAGAGCCGAGAACGCTTGTGGCAGCAGAGTGTCCTGAGTTTATCCCTTTCCCTGCGGCCTCTACCAGTACTATTTCTACGTCTGTATTATCTACGTAATGGTATATAGCTCCTGCGGCATTAGATCCTCCGCCGACACAGGCGAGTATATAATTAGGATTTTCGTCTCCTGTTTGTTCTTTGAGTTGCCATTTCATTTCTTCACTGATAACAGACTGGAATAGAGCAACCATATCAGGGTAAGGATGGGGACCGACTACTGATCCTATAATGTAATGGGTATCCTTAGGGTTATTTATCCAGTCTCTAATCGCCTCATTAGTGGCATCTTTTAAGGTTTGACTTCCACTGGTTGCGGGTACGACTTTGGCTCCTAACATTTTCATTCTGGCTACATTAGGAGCTTGTCTTTTGATATCTGTACTTCCCATATATACGATACATTCTAATCCCATTAAGGCACATACTGTTGCAGTAGCCACGCCATGTTGTCCTGCTCCTGTCTCTGCAATGATTCTTTTTTTCTTTAGCCTTTTAGCAAGTAAGATTTGTCCAATGGTATTATTTATTTTGTGAGCTCCAGTATGATTTAAGTCTTCTCGTTTTAGATAGATTTGTCCACCATATTTATTGGATAAATTCTGGGCTAGGTAAAGGGGTGACGGTCTTCCTACATAATCTTTTAGAAGGGATTTAAATTCATTCTGGAATGCTGGTTCTGCAATCAGATCTAAATAAACAGATCGTAAATTTTCTACAGAGGCATAAAGCATTTCTGGAATAAATGCTCCTCCATATTCTCCATAAAAACCTTCTTTATTTACGTGATAGCTCATTCCTGTTTTTTATAATATTTATAAAATGCGAGATCGTCTCTATATCTTTATCACCTGGCTGGAATTCAAATTTGCTATTTATATCCACTCCTATACATTGTGGTATTGATAATGATAAGAGATCGTCTGCGTGCTCAATGGATATACCGCCACTTAGTAAAAAGGGAATTGCTGAGGTATAATCCTTTAGTAATTTCCAGTCAAATTGTTTACCTGATCCGCCATACAGCGGAGTAAAAGTATCGAGTAAAAACATGTCCACAAATCCATAATTTTTAATTAAAGCGTAATCGATATTTTCTTTAATTCGCAACACTTTGATAACCTTTGTGCTTTTGTTTAACGTTTTGCAGTAGGCGACTGACTCGTCACCATGTAATTGTACATAGTCTAATCCATGTCGATCTATCAGTCGGAATACGTGATCTATATCTTCGTTTACAAAGACGCCTACTTTTTTAATATTTTCTGACAACATTGTATAATCTAAATTTGTAGAGAGATATCTTTTGGAGGGTCGATAGAAATTTAAGCCGATCATATCGATATTTAGTTTAGAGAGTTCATCTAGATTGTTCTGATATTTTATTCCGCATACTTTAACTTTCATCTCTTAATGATCTTTGTTCCGTAAATGAGGTAAGTATGGATGATGCGGCAGCTCCGGGATCGGATTTACTCATAAACGATTCTCCGATCAGAAATCCATCAAATCCATTTTCCCATAGCATCAGCATCGTATCGACATTATGGATTCCACTCTCAGATATTTTGCATAGTGCTGGTGGCAGCTGTCCGAGTAATTGTATAGAGTTATGATAGTCTACTTTAAACGTATCGAGGTCTCTATTATTTATACCGATAACATCTAGTTGTGTTGGAATCTTTTGTAGTTCCTCCTCATTGTGTATTTCTACTAGTACTTCTAAACCTATTGATCTTGCAAGCTGGCTGAGATGGTTCATTTCTTTAGATGTCAGTATTCTAGCGATGAGTAATATAGCATCTGCACCGATGGCTTTTGCTTCTATAATCTGATATTCATCGATGATAAAATCTTTTCGCAATACTGGTACGCCTACCTGAGATCGTGTTGTCTTTAGAAATTCTTTTTTTCCTCCAAAAAAGTGCTCATCTGTCAATATGGAAATACCTGAGGCTTTGGCATTTTGATAACCTAGGGTAACATCCGTTATGCTAGCTGTAAGATTTATATCAGATTTGCTCGGAGATTTTCTTTTAAATTCAGCAATTACTCCTGAGAGAGATGGATCACAGATAGATGCTTTGAGAGAATGACAAGAACGATCAAAATAAAATCCTTTTTCTAGTGCAGAGATCGGTTTGATGATTTTAGCTTTTGCAACTTCCTCTTTTTTATAGGCTACTATTTCATCCAGTATATGCATAGTGATCTAGGATAGAGAAATTAATTTTTCGAAACTAGATTTTGCTTTACCAGATACGATACTCTCATTGGCCTCAGCCAAACAATCTGCAATCGATTGCTGAGGTTTAAAAGTCTGTATAGCTAATGCTGCATTTATAGAGACTACATCATTCTGAGCTGCTGTACCATTTCCATTTAGGATATCTGTAAATATTTTACCTGCCGCTGGAACATCATCTCCACCAAAAATAGCCTCTGGATTATACTGCGGTAAGTTTACGTCTTGTGGCGTAAAAAGCAACTCTTTTTCTTTCTGAGCCACTTTTACTTTTCCCGTAAGGGACACCTCATCATAACCGTCTAGAGCATGAAGGATACTATATTTAATTTCACTATTCTCATATAGATACTGATATAATCTCATGATCTTTAAGTTAAAAACCCCGACTAACTGATGCGTAGGACGAGCTGGATTTACCAGGGGTCCGAGAAGATTAAAAAAAGTTTTTACTCCCAGTTGTTTTCTAATCGGTCCTATTGATTTTAGAGCAGGGTGAAAAAGAGGAGCATGTAAAAAGCAGATATTAGACTTGTCGAGTTGTGTTTTTAACCTGGAGATATTATTGGTAAATCGGTAACCGAGATACTCTAGGACATTGCTGGATCCACATACTGAGGACACACCATAGTTACCGTGTTTAGAAACTTTATATCCAGCTCCTGCGACTACAAACGCTGAAGTCGTAGAAATATTAAATGTGTTTTTACCATCTCCGCCAGTGCCACAGACATCGATCGTTTCCAGACCCTCGAGATCTACCGCAACACATAGTTCTAAGAGTGCAGATTTAAAACCATCTAGCTCGTCCACTGAGATTCCTCTCATAAGGTAAACGCTGATAAAAGACGCTATCTGACTGGCGTTATATTTTTCTAGTGAGATATCTACGAGGATTTTACGGGACTGCTCTTTACTTAATTTTTTATGCTCGTATAATAGGTTTAGTATTTCTTTCATATGAGCTAAGCGTTATTTAGAAAATTAGTGAGCATGAGATTACCTTCTAAAGTCATAATAGATTCTGGATGGAATTGTACTGCATATACTTTATCATTAGTATGTTCTATAGACATGATCTGTCCGTTCTCATCTCTACTGGTGATCCGTAAATTATCTGTGATATTTTGTTCATCGATTACCCAGGAGTGGTAACGACCAGCTTTAAAAGGTTTAGGTAATTCCTTAAACAGGATTGTTTCCTGATCCGTCACAAATATATCTGACTGGATACCGTGATATACCTGATCCAGATTTTTAAGTTTACATCCATAAACTTCTGCGATGGCTTGTAGTCCGAGACAGACACCTAGTATTTTTTTTGTTTCCTTGTAATTTTTTATGATTTGTTTTAGTAATCCTGATTCGTCAGGGAGTCCAGGTCCTGGAGATAAGATGATATAGTCATATCCTCCGACCTCATCGATTGCAAGTTGATCGTTCTTTTTTACAGTGATCTCATGACCTACGATTTCCTCTATGGTATGGACAAGATTGTACGTAAAAGAATCGTAATTATCTATAAGTATTATTTTTTTCATCTTTAAATTTCTTCTGCTTTTACTAATGCTTTTTTAAGAGCAGCTAGTTTATTATTTACTTCTTGCAATTCGCTTTCTTCATCGGAAGAGATGACTAAACCTGCACCAGCCTGAAAGGAAAGGGTATTATTATGGCTTACAAAGGATCGTATAACAATAGCGTGATTTAGATTTCCATTAAAATTGATCATTCCGATCCCGCCTCCGTAAAATCCTCTTCGCTGAGGCTCATACTCATCTATAAGTTGTAGGGCTCTATGCTTAGGGGCTCCCGATAAAGTTCCTGCTGGAAAACTATCCACAAAAATCTGATAGGCTGAGATTTCTTTATTTACGGTTCCTTTTACAATCGATACCAGGTGGATCACATGACTAAAATACTGTACTTCTTTATACGAACTGACATGCACATTTTTACAGTTTTTACTGAGGTCGTTTCGTGCTAGATCTACGAGCATGATATGTTCTGCTGATTCTTTAGGATCGTTTAATAATAGCTCCGCTCTTTTAGCATCTTCTGTGGTTATTCCGCTTCTTTTAAAAGTTCCTGCGATCGGATGGATTTCTGCCATTCCTCCTTCCACTTTTAGCTGTGCCTCTGGGGACGAACCAAATATTTTATAAGAGCCATAGTCAAAATAGAACAAGTACGGACTTGGATTTATGGATCGTAATGTACGGTAAACGTTTAGATCATCTCCAGTAAATTTTTGCGAATACTGTCGAGATAGAACTAACTGAAATACATCACCACGCTGGCAGTGTGCTTTTGCTTTAGTCACCATCTCTCGATAATCGTTATCCTTTAAATTAGATGTTTCTGCACCGTTTAGTTTAAAATTATAGGACTGGAAATCTTGGTTTTGAATGAGTCTTTTAATTTCTGAAAGTTGGCTGTCTTCTCCTTCTGGACAATGCTCTATTATTTTTAGCGTATTTCTGAAGTGATCAAATTCGATAACAAATCGAAAAAAATCATATCGTATCGTCGGGATATCTTTGCGGTAGTTATCATTAGTAAGAGTTATATTTTCAAAAACAGCTACACTATCAAATCCAGTAAACCCAAAGACACCATCCAGGTTATGGACATCTAAAGTAGAGTGAGATTGGAGATAAATATTTAATTCATCGATGATATTAGTAAACGATTTTTCTTCTTGATTAATAGTAAGTTTATTGTTTTTATAGACCAGTTGCGTAAGGGAATCAAAACATAAAAATGACTGGCTATCTTCTTTGGAAGAATAGTCGCTACTTTCTAAAAGTAATACCTCACTGTATCGCTCTCGTATTTTTAAAAATAGGCCCAGAGGGGTGGTGAGATCTGCTAGTTGGTCATATATGTAATTAGAGTATTTCATTTATTTCACTATCACTTTAACAAAAAAAAGGCTTGTCGGGTATCGACAAGCCTTTTATATTTTTAGTAACTGGTACTAGCTATCGTATCCATTTATAGAATTTAGACTGCAGCCACCACCAATTTTTATTATTCATAATCATACTACAAAGCTGTGTTATTTTTATTTAAGATCAAATTTTCTGGAAATAAAATTGATATAATTTTTTTTGTAATTGGTTTAATAATTATATCTGATCCATTTAAATAATTCTTTGGCTGATATTTTTTTACCATGCATAAAGATACCTACTCTATAAATTCGTCCTGCCATCCATACAAAGAAAAATACGGATGCGATCAATATAACAATGGACAAAATCACTTCCCACAAAGGAGGTCCAGATGGTAATCTCGCAGGCATCAGTATCGGAGAGGTCAGCGGAAACATAGACACAAATTTTACAAAAAAGCTATCATTATTATCCATCACTGCAGGGATCATTATAAATGCAGCGATAACTGGAATAGATATCGGTAACATAAATTGCTGAGCTTCTCCCTGATCTTCTCCGACAGCAGATCCTACCGCTGCAAATAGAGAGGCATAAATAAAATATCCTCCTATAAAGAATATGATAAACGCAGGAATAATTAATCCCCAGTTAAGTGTTGCGGCTTCTTTGATCATATTAGTAATATCTAAGCCGTCGGCTCCTCCCATTTGTTTCATCATTTCTTCAGACTGTGCTGCATTGGCCTCAGCCAAAGCAGAAGCATCTCCTCCAAAAAACTGCATCACTACTATTCCGATAATAGGGATAAGTATAATCCAGATCAGTAACTGAGTCAGTCCTACACCGCCTACACCTATAAGTTTACCCAGCATAAGCGTAAATGGTTTTACAGTCGATACGATGACCTCTACGATACGATTTAGTTTTTCCTCCATTACCGATCTCATTACTAACCCTCCAAAAATAAAGATGACCATATACATCATAAATCCCATAAGATAACTTAGAGCTGACCCGATGATCTGAGACGTTTTACTACTCGTATCTCCTTCGGCATTTTCGTCCTGAGTATTAGCTAGAGCATTTTCTAAAGCCACCTTTGTTTTTAATTGGCCATAAGCTACCTTATCTATACTAGACTGATCTAGTTTGTAATTTTTTATTGACTTAGCAACATAATCTTCTATATTTTCTATTGATGCAAAACCTATTTTCTCCTTTGAATAATAATTTACATTTACATCCTTAGCCGTTATATCTGCGATTGGACTCAGGTGTAATACGAGATCGTAACCATCAGCGATATAATTTTTCTTAGCGGTATCTATGGGTATTTGCTTGTAATCAAAAGTCATCACCTTAGACTCTAGAGGGTAATCTTTTAAAATATTATTCTCGTCTACGACCAGCACATGCTGACTTTTATTTCCCATCTGCGAAGTAAAATAAGCGGATAAAAATATGATAAGCCCAAATGCCAACGGTGTCAAAAAAGTAGCCAGTAAAAAACTAGGTTTCTTAACTCTAGTCCAATATTCTCTTTTTACGATTAATCCTAATTTACTCATGGTCTAGTTTTCTACTTGTTTGATAAATATTTCGTTTAAGGTAGGGAGGACTTCTGTAAAACTTTTGATCTGTATGCCTCTTGAAATCAAGGCTTGTAGCAGCTCATTAGAGTTATGTCCCTCTTGCACTTTTATCGTGACGTCTGTTTCAGAATCTTCTATAATTTTAAAATTAGAAGATTGCAGATCTTTTGGAAACTGTCCGTCAAATTCTAGTCTAAAAATATTTTCCTTGTACTGGTTTTTGATATCAGAGACTTTTCCTTCTAGGATTTTTTCTCCTTGATTAATCAGTACGATGTCTTTACATATTTCTTCTACTTGTTCCATCCTATGTGTGGAAAAAACGATACTAGTTCCGTCCTGATTCATTCGATGGATTTCCTCTTTTATTAGATTTGTATTGAGCGGATCGAGACCTGTAAACGGTTCATCTAAAATCAGAAGTTTAGGCTTATGCATAACAGTGGCGATAAACTGTATTTTTTGCTGCATTCCTTTAGATAACTCTTCTATTTTTTTATCCCACCAGTCTTTATTATCAAATTTTGTAAGCCAGTAAGCGATAGCAGATTTTGCTTCTTTTTTATCCATGCCTCTAAGCTGAGCTAGATACATGAGTTGTTCTCCGACCTTCATTTTTTTATATAACCCTCTTTCCTCGGGCATATATCCTATATGTTTTGGGGATTCCGCATTTATTTTTTCTCCGTCGAGTAGTACCACTCCCTCATCAGCTCCGGTAATGGTGGTGATGATTCTTATCAGAGAGGTTTTCCCTGCTCCGTTAGGTCCTAAAAGTCCAAAGATGCTTCCCTTAGGAATATCAAAACTTACTCCATTTACGGCACGGTGATTATGATATTGTTTGACTACGTTGCGTAGTGAAAGGATATTACTCATTAATCAGTTTTACGTTTAACAATCTAAGCTTTACAACTCGAAAATAAAATTATCGGAATGTAGCAAACTATGATGGATTATTCGACATCTATCCTGAATTTATCGATATAAATAAAAAACCACAGTT
>CALLXF010000066.1 GCA_938015805.1 uncultured Saprospiraceae bacterium
ATTACTCTACGACATGTGCCTGGAATGCCTGAATTACTTCTTTAGAACCTCCGTCTACTCTATGTACAAAAACTACAGCTTCCATATTTTCTGCGATCCATGTTCCGTCTTCATCTGGAAGTATCCCTGAAAAGCTTTTATTAACTAAAACACCTTGCTCTGGGTTTACCCCAAAACTATCTCCGTCAAAAGCCGTAAGCATCATACGTAATACGTGATCATGCTCATATTCTTGAAGTGTTATTACAGAACCATCAGATTGCTTTTCGTCTTGTGCATCTACGATGTGACTTTCCGTTAGCATCACAGATATATTATAAGTTCCTTCTAGGTTTCTTACTGCCCTAGCTCCTATTTCTATAGTCACCTCTCTAGTGGTCTCATCAAAAGTAACGACTCCAGCAAGATCCATCAAATGATCTTTGTTTAGTTCTTGCTGAGCTAGATTTGACCATATCTCAGGTGTAGAAATGGCTAGTTCTGGTTCGCCCTCGAACTGAACTCTGTTTATAGCTCCAGCAGGTTTTCCGAACCACGGTTTAAGATAATTTTCTAAATCTCTCGCCTCATCAAATCTAAAATCATACTTACTTCCTGTTGTTGGTTCGCTCAGAAGATCTCCATGGATTCCGATTACTACCACTTTTCCTGGGAAAGAAAGCATAATGTCTTTTGCTATTGTAGAGGCGATCGGACAATTAGAACATTTTACACCGGTTAGATCCTCTAATAAAATTACTCTATCAGATCCGGGTGGATCCACGATAGGAATTTGAACTTCCTGTTCTTTACAAGAGAAACACAATAAGATGGTTAGACAAAGAAAAAAATGAGCAATTGTTTTCATAAGTTAAATCTTAGATTATTATTTTAAAAGGTGGAGCTTACTGACATGCGTACTCCACTAAAAGCAGGTTCCAGTCTACAAATACCTCCCGAGCACACAACTCCTTCTACTTGTTTTACATATTTAACATTAAAACGATTAGATGATCTAATATATGTTACACCTAGTGTAGGATATAGTATTTTTAATGACTCTCCATTTTCATCCTGAGGTGATTTTTTAGATGGTTTTATATTGTACATCCCAGATATCTCAAAAATCCAATGTGGTGCCATCCCAAATTCTGCCAAACCAAATACCCAGTTTCCAAAATCTTCCTCGGTCAACATATATTGGCCCTCAAATCTTAAAGACTTTTTACGAGTAAATTTATAGAGTATATCTACAAAAGGTGTGATCGTATTTACGGTACCAGCTCCAGCTTTTACCTCATACAGCTCTTGGTTATATTTTTGTAATTGTAAACCTCCTGATATTCTGAGTTTTCTACTTTTCTTCCACAATATCTCTGTATAAAGTTCCTGATAAAGCTCTGTACTATCAAGATCATTTATGATAGATGCATTTACATTTATATTTATTTTTTTAGATGGGGAGTAGGTGACATCTACCTGGAAAGCTTGCTCACTTAGTAACTGTGTCGCTGGACTATAACGACTGGTAAGTCTATAAGTATTTAACCTATTCATTGGAGGTACAAAATTTATCAAACCAAAATTTTGACGTAAAGTCTGATCTGTTCTAAAATCAAAATTTTCTGTACGCTTCCCTTCTACTGTGATTCCTAATCCTTTAGTCGCGTATGATAAACTAGCGTAACCTACACTTCCAGATTCTTTAACAAGACTCTCTTTTATCTGTACTCCTGACAGTGCTGTATGAGTGGCAGCTGGATCAGAAAAAACATCAGGTGTCTTGTAGGCAAACTCTGTATAGAGACTAAATTTCTTGTAAGATAATGTATTATAGAAACTAAGGAGATGGGTATTATAAACTGGATTTATCTGCTCCTCTGGAATATAGAATTTTATAATATCCACTAATGCTCCCACTGATTCCTCATCGAGTGTCCTGTTTACATAACCAATACCGGGAGCCATAGTAAAGACATATCCTACCTTACCGAAATCTATAAAACCCTCTAATGAGACTCCTTTAATCTCTGCTTTATTTCGATCAAATAAAAATTTCTGTCTTCCGGCCAATGTTTTTACTTCCCAGTTTTCAGAAAGACGATAGGTTAATCTTGCACCTACTAAAGCATTATCGATCAACTGTGGTCTCTGCTCAAAAGATCTAAAAATGATTCCACTACCGATCTGGTCATATATATATCCTACTCCAATTCCTAATTTATCTAGCTGCTTACCGATATACCAGTTACCTATTCCTTCTGCTGTGTACGAATCATTAGGATTTAATAAATTAGAATTGTTAAATGCATCAAAACGGATCCTAAGATCGTAACCAGACTGACGATAATTTAAATTAAGCCATACCTCGGAACCAAAGAGCTCATTATCATATTGCGGGATATTTGCTGCACCGATAATAGAGTCCCTTATAAAGATATTTCCATTGGCGGTAAGCCCCCCAGAAAATACTCCTTTCTCCTGAGCATAAAAATGTGCAGGGATAAGTGTAACTAGTAGCACTAAAAAACAGTTTATAATTATAGTGTTAGCTTTAAAAATCATTCTGGTTAATTAATAGTTAAATACTTTTTAGAAAAAGCAATGATATGCTTATCTATGTAACTTGTTTGTAAAATTGACTAAAAATAATGAAAATGAGTATCAAAAAAATATCCCTTATAGCATTCCTAGGACTTTTCCTTATGTCTTTTAGTTATATCGGGGACCTTTTTCCAAGCGTGGAGTTAAAATCACTGGATGGTAAAACAGTAAATACTGACGAATTTATTAAAGATGGTAAGCTTACAGTAGTTAGTTTCTGGGCAACATGGTGTTCTCCATGTAAAAGAGAACTAGATGCCATCGCTGATATTTATCCTGACTGGCAAGAGGAATATGATGTAGAACTAGTAGCAATTACGATAGATAATTCTCGTCAGCTGACTAAAGTTCCGGGAATCGTATCTTCTAAAAACTGGGATTATACTGTTCTCTCCGATAGTAAACAAAAATTACAACGAGCATTAAACTTTGAGACAATTCCACAGACATTTTTACTAGATAAAGATGGTAATATCGTGTACTCTCATAATGGCTATAACCCAGGAGATGAGGATCATCTAGAAGAAGTGATCGCCAAATACGCAAAATAATATATACAGAAACATAGTAATTATAAAACCTATCCATTTTTGTGGATAGGTTTTTTTTATTCCGATGGACGTTTAATAGACCTTAGACGTTTCCATTTTATAAAAACCAATTTCTACATCTAATCTATATCTTCTAAGGTTATATTTTATTCCTTTAGTTAACAATAGATTTTAGGATATAAAAAGAAAATTTAGTAATCCTAAAGATTACTTTTGCAAAACGATTATTATTGAACCATTATTTAATTTAAAAAACTTTATAAATGAAACTTAAATTTTTAAGCTTATTACTTTTATCTGCTACTTTATTTATGACATCTTGTGGAGATGATGAGCCTGATTGCACATCTAGTAGCGTTGCAGGAACTTACACTGGAACTAATGATTGTGATCCTGACGATATAACAGATGCTACAGTGATCGTTTCAGCTTCCGGTGATTCTGTCACAATTGACAGTGGAGAAGGAACTGAGTGGACAGTAGCTCTTAATGGATGTGATACAGAGTCTTACACCGAAACGGTAGATATTTTTGGGATTTCGATAACTACTACTATCGATGTAACTTTTACAGAAACTGATATGACCTTGGTCACTTCAGCAAGTGGTTTTGGAATTAATGACAGTTGTTCATTAACTTTAACTAAACAATAGAAACTCGATCTACTTATGAAAATTAAAAGTATTATTTGTTCTTTATTCCTGATATCAGTTCTAGCAGTTTCCTGTGGTGATGACACCTGTGACGTTTTAAGCGAGGCAGTAGTGGGCACATGGACCATAGAAGAGCTTTCTGACGGAACCATTACTATGAATTCTGACGGCTCATTAGTGGATAGTGATAATGTCATTTTTGATTCCACTTTTGATAGTACTACTAAGACATGGGAATTAAGCGGCACAACACTTACCGTAAATGCAGATGACGGATCGACTATTACATTTTCAGAATTTGATGTAACGAGCTTTACTTGTGATCAGCTCATTACCTCAGACGGAGTAAATACTTTTACGTTTAATAAAAACTAAGAAGATCCATATTCAAAATAAAAAAGTCCGCAGCTTTTGAGTTGTGGACTTTTTTTACGCACTTACGTGAATGTTCCATTGACTTCTCTAAAAAGTGCACTATTCAATAACAATTTCGACTCTTCTATTCTTTTCCCTATTTGGCTCGGTATCATTATTAACTATTGGTAGGCTACTTCCATGTCCCATAGCCTTAAATGTAATTTCTGATCTCTGCAATTGCTCCACAAAATACTCGACCAATCGATCCGCCCTATTTTGAGATAACTCGATGTTATGATCTGTATTACCTCTATCACAAGTATGCCCGTGAACGGTTACGCTTTTTATATCCACATCCTTTATCTCAGCAATGAGCGAATCCAAAGCTATAGTCACCTCTTCTTTTAAGGTATAAGAATCATAGTCAAAAAGATATTGACCACTAAGCAGTATCTTTTTAGATTTCTTTTTACTACCATTTGTATTTGAGGATGGTAAATTGGATAAAGTTTTATCTCCGAGGCACTCTGGTCCTAAATAAAATCCGTCAAAAATAAATCCATACTGATTTACAAAACCCTGATAATACCACAACTTGATAGGATACTTACCTGCCTCTAAAAACAAGGTGTCTTTCTTAGAAGTCATTTTATGAGTATGATCATTATTAATGATTTCCTTATCGTCTATCCAGAAAACCGAACCATCATCAGAACTCAGAATAAAAGCATAGCAACCATCTTGTTTTATTACCATCTCGGAATCTAGAATCATCCCAAAACGATCCTTACGATCTACATCCGGAAAAGGAAAATCCGTGGTTGTCTTTTTTATTCTAATCTCTTCCCAGTTTATCTTACCCAGTTTAGGATAATCGTAAATCTCCTCGCTATACCCAAATTTACTATCCATTACTCTTCTAGCAGGAAGCTTATATACATCACCTGTAAAAGGCATAAAAAATGGATCTTGCTGAGTATAAACTAAAGTGTAAAGTAGACTTAAAAATAATGATATGGACAATCGAAACAAGTTCATAATATAATAACCTTGGATCGAAGCAAATATTATTAACTCCCGGGACTTCTAAAAAAAATAATCAATAGATGGCACTATGTCGATTTGAGTGGGTAAAAAACATCTATTCCATTCTGATTGTCATTTAAGTTCATATTCAAATGCCTCTTTTGCCTTGAAGCAAAAGAAACAAAAATTCAAGACTGTTTTGATTTCTTAATGCTCCTAAATCCTTGAAATCCTAAACAAAATAAACTCGCAATAACAGCTGATTTTCACATTATTAATTATGCTATCCCATTGGCATATCTTATTCTCACCATTCTTAGTTTTGCTCAAACACTTTTGTTTTTAACGGATTTTAAAAATTTATCCACTAAAATCAAAAAGGTCAATCCTTGCATAACTTAAAAGTATACCTAGCATTTAATCACTCAACCATTCTGATCAACATTGAGCCCAATAGATCTATACACAACATGATCAATTACAATGTAATACTATACCCAATAAAATGTAACTCTTACTCTAACTCTGACAGCTCTAGCCAGCGGTTCTCCGCAGTCTCTATTTTATTCTGTATTTCTCCTAGTTCGAGAGATAGTTCTTTTATTTTTTCTGGAGTAAGACTGGTATCATTAAAGGCTTCTGCGATTTCTGTTTTTTTATTTTCTAGCTTTTGCATTTTTGCCTCTAGAGATCGTAATTCCTTTTTTTCGTTGTAGGATAATTTACGTTTTTCCTCTGCAGGTGGAGCAGCATTCGGGCTTGCTTTTTTTACGGACTCTGATTCTGCCTTTGCTTCTTTAGCTTCCTTTTTACGCCGGCGATATTCTGTGTAATTCCCATTAAAATCCTTTATAGCTCCCTCCCCTTCTAGGACAAAAATATGATCTACCAGTTTATCCATAAAGTACCTGTCGTGAGATACGATTACTAGACATCCTGTAAACTGGAGTAAATATTCTTCTAGTACATTAAGCGTCATAATGTCTAGATCATTAGTCGGCTCATCAAGGATTAGAAAATTAGGGTTTTGCATCAGAACGGTCAGTAAGAGCAATCTACGTCTCTCCCCTCCCGATAACTGAGATACAAAAACTCGTTGCTGAGATCGAGGAAATAAAAATCGCTCTAATAGAGATTCTGCGGTCAGTTTTTGTCCTTTTTCTAGTGGAATATATTCTGCTATATCTCGGATGACATCGATTACCATCTTATCCTTAGTCAGCTGTAATCCCTCCTGTTTATAATGCCCAAAAACCACCGTATCACCGATAATTATTTTTCCGCTGGTTGGTTTTATTTCCTGGGTAATCAGTTTTAAGAATGTGGATTTACCAGTTCCGTTCTGGCCTACGATACCTACTCTTTCTCCTTTTTTAAATTTGTAATCAAAATCTTTGATCAGTACTTTTTCATCGTAAGACTTAGATAAACGATGAGCTTCTATAATCTTACCTCCTAGTCTCGATGACTGGATCATAATCTCTACTTTCTCATCACTAAGTCGCTTGCTCGCTTGCTGCTTTATCTCAGAAAATTTTTCTACTCTTGATTTGGCTTTGGTACCTCTAGCTTTAGGCTGTCGTCTGATCCAGTCGAGTTCTTTTTTAAATAACTTTTTAGTCTTGCCTAATACGACGGCTTCGTTTTCTAATCTAGCGGCTCTTTTTTCTAAAAATTCTGAATAGTTTCCTTTGTAAGAATGAATCTCTCCTCTGTCTAATTCGATAATATGATTACAGACTCGCTCTAAAAAGTAACGATCATGGGTTACCATAAATAAGGTAAGTGATGTCCGCTGCAGATAGTTTTCTAACCACTCGATCATTTCTATATCCAGGTGATTAGTAGGCTCATCTAGGATGATAAAGTCGGCATCCTCTAGGATTAATTTAGCAAGAGCAATTCTTTTTTGCTGACCTCCAGACAGAGATTTTATCTGCTGATCGTGGTTCTCTATTTTTAGCTTATAGAGTACCTCCGATATCTTTGCCTCCATGCTCCACGCATTGAGCTCATCCATTTTTGCAAGGGCATCAGCGAGAGCATCTGTATCATTTTTGGCTTGAGCCAATTCGTAATTCTTTATCGCCGTGACGTGCGGGTGATCGAGATCATAGATGACCTCTGCTACTGTATGCTCAGGATCCATCTTAGGATCTTGCCATAAAAAACCGACCGATACATCTTTTGTAAGATCGACCATTACGTTTTCTCCCTCGCCACTTTCTATGCCCCCGACTATTTTTAGGAACGTAGACTTACCAGAGCCATTTTTGGCTACTAGACCGATTTTATCTCCTTTAGATAAGGTAAAGGAGATATTATCTAATAAGACTTTATCACCGTATGATTTAGAAAGATTTTGGACTTTTAGGAATTGCATGCCGCAAAGATAATTATCCTATGCAATCTTGGATTGGATATTTGGTTTTCGGGTGTTTCCCTTGGTTTACGGTGTTACGGTTTGATAGGTTCAAGGGTTTAGGGGATTAATGGCTTAATGGGAATATAGGTTTAAGAGAGTTCCTGATTACTAATAAGTGCTTATTTAATAAGTGCTTATTTTAAAACTATAAACAAAAAGAGACCTTGACTAACAGCCAAGGTCTCTTTTTATAACGCTTTATTACTTAAATACAATTTTACGATTTAGACATATCTTCTAGGATGTGTAACACCTCTTTTAGATAAATATCTTTTTTTACGCCATCGATCCAGTCTTGATTTTTTTCCATGGTCGCCTCGTCTTCGGCTATTTTATCGTAATCGACTTTTAGGTTCTTTACCTCAAAACCTGGTATGTCAGATTCCATGATTTTCTCAAATCGATCTGCGTCATCTTCCCGCTCCTGCATTAAAGCCGCAAACCCTTCTATATCCATCGGATAATTAGTGAAGTCTCTCACTTCTTTTAAACGCTTAGCATTTTCTATAATCATTTGGAAATTTTCGTCTCCGTTGATTCTACTCTCTGATTTTGATCTTAGGGCAGCTCTATCTTTTACGATGTAGGTATCCTGATCGTACTGTACAGGATCTATTTTAGTCCATTCCATCGGATCATCATATTCCTTTTCTCCAGTCTGCATAAATGCATATGTATCCGGTAAGATGATATCTGGAACTACACCTTTAAGCTGTGTCGATCCACCATCTACTCTGTAAAATTTCTGCATTGTCATTTTTACCTGACCCAGCGGTTTAAATTCGGTGCCGCCTCTGATCGCATCATCTAGGTCAAAAAATCGTTGTACTGTTCCTTTTCCAAAAGTCGAACTAGAACCCACGATGATCGCTCTATTATAATCTTGGAGAGCCGCAGCGAGTATCTCAGATGCAGATGCACTGTAACTATTTACCATCACTACTAGTGGACCATCATAACGTACTTTAGGATCTTTATCTTTATAAACATAGGAGTTTTTCTCTCTAGCTTTTACCTGTACGATCGGACCTTCTTCTATAAATAGACCAGTCATATCGACTACATCTCTCAGTGATCCTCCTCCATTAAATCTGAGGTCTAAGATCATCCCGTTTACTCCAGCAGCTTTTAGTTTTTCTATTTCCTCTGCAACATCTTCAGCACAAGAATTTCCATCCTTTCGTTCAAAAGAAGAATAAAATTTAGGCAGTTTTATATATCCTACATTATCCATGAGATCTGGAATATCTAAGATCAGAGACTTAGCAAAAGTCTCTTCTATATTTACGATATCTCTTGTGATTTCTACATCTACTATCTCTCCGTTTACCTTCTTAACGGTAAGGATAACCGTCGTTCCTTTTTTACCTCGGATATTTTGTACCACATCATCTATACGCATTCCACTGATGTCTAATGCTTCTTCACCTTTCTGTGTTACCTTAGTAATCAGATCGTTTACTTCTAATTCTTTTCCTTTCCATGCTGGACCACCAGGTATGATTTCTACCACTTTAGTATAATCTCCATCAGTACGTAATCTTGCTCCAATACCTTCTAGTTTTCCACCCATATTAATATCAAAATCCTGTTTTTCCTTAGGATTAAAATAATCAGAGTGCGGATCATATCTATGCGTGATTGCATTTAGATAGGCCTCAAAACGATCGGACCTACGTAACTTAGTCATAGACTTAAACCAGTTATCATACATCTTTTTTGCTCCTTCCTGAGCTTTAGTTTCTATTTCTTCTGCTGTCAGTATCTCTGCATCTTCTTTACCTTCCTTTTCTTTTTGCTCTTCCGTCAGCTCATAAATCCGACTTAGGATTTCGTACTTTACGGCTTTACGCCAATACTCAGATAAACCTGCATCATCTTTTGCAAACTCCTTTTTATCAAAATCAAATTCGATTGTTTCCTTTTTAGTAAAATCAAAGTCTTTATCAATCCAGTTTTCGTAATGAGCTTTTGCTTTAGTTACACCTGCATCTAATAAATCTACTGATAGATCAAAAAACTCAAACGTTCTAGCATTAGCTTGATCGTCGATTTGTAATTCGTATGGTTTTAATTTATTTACATCTTCCTGAGTTAAAAAACGCTTAGCTCCATCGATAGATTTAAGGTAGTTTTTAAATACCTTTTTAGAGAAGGTATCATCTACGGCTTTGGGCGTAAAATGGGCCTGATCTAAAAAATTCATAACAGCATGTAGGATCATGCTCTCTCTCTCTTTAAAATTTACTCTAGGGTAAAATGCCCCGAAAACTAGTACCCCAAAAAGAAGGAATACGATTATCGAACTTTTATACTTCATTACATCCATATTATTACTTATAAAGATACTTTATTTAAGACAGATAAATCGGCGGCAAGTTTTAGAAATATGGGTCTTTTAACTTATTCCTAACGCAAAAATCACTCCTTTTCTGAATTTATAGTCTAGGAATTTGATTTTTGGGTGGTTTACCATTTAGATAACGGTCCGTTTAAAGGATTATTATTTCTGAATATTAAGTTGCTGAGCCTCTTGACTTTCGTCGAATGGAAGGATTGTTTTTATCTCGACTACATGGACGAAAATAAAATATTCGTTAATCAGAACATCGATTTAAAATCTAAGTCTTCTTTTGCGATCATGTGGATCCCTCCGCTTCTCTCGTCATGAATGTTAGTCTAAAGTCTAACAAGGATTTCATTCGCCGAAAGGCAAAAAAAAAGTGCCGTCTCTTTACGAAACAGCACTTTTGTATTTTACTACTAATTCTAAATTTCTTAGATAAATGGTGCAATAACTAAAGCTACTACAGACATTAATTTTAGTAAGATATTAAGGGATGGACCAGAAGTGTCTTTAAATGGATCTCCTACTGTATCGCCTACTACGGTTGCTTTGTGAGCATCACTTCCTTTGTAGTGCATTTTACCATCTATATCTACACCTTCCTCAAACATCTTTTTTGCATTATCCCATGCTCCTCCCGCATTAGACTGAAAGATCGCCATAAGTACTCCACATACTGTAACTCCTGCAAGTAACCCACCTAGCATCTCTGCTCCTCCGATGAATCCCATGAGCACTGGAGATAAAACAGCAATAACTCCTGGTAATACCATTTCTCTAATCGATGCTGTCGTAGAAATTTCTACACACTTACTGTAATCAGCAGAACCGTCTGCCGCATCAAAAACTTTTCTATCTGCATCAGACCAGTCGCTCATTTCTTTACCATCATTTTTCTTCATTACTGCTAGTGCAGCATTCAATGCTGGTATTTCCTTAAACTGACGTCTTACTTCTTTAATCATATCCATCGCTGCTCTACCTACTGCATTCATAGAAAGTGCAGAGAATAAAAATGGAAGCATTCCTCCTACAAAAAGAGCTGCCATAACTTTAGGATTCATGATATCGATTCCTGTAAGTTGTGTAGTCGGATTTGCCACATTATATGCTGTAATAAAAGCTGCAAATAATGCTAATGTTGTCAGTGCTGCAGATCCGATTGCAAATCCTTTTCCGATCGCTGCAGTCGTATTACCTACTGCATCTAATTTATCTGTTCTCTGTCTTACTTCTTTAGGAAGCTCAGCCATCTCAGCGATACCTCCTGCGTTATCAGATATCGGTCCGTATGCATCTACTGCCAGCTGGATACCTGTATTAGATAACATCCCTACCGCTGCAATAGCGATACCGTATAAACCAGCAAAGTGATAAGCACCGATAATTGCTGCTGCTAAAATGATAATCGGAATAGCTGTAGAAATCATACCTACTCCTAATCCTGCGATAATGTTAGTTGCAGCTCCTGTCACAGATTGCTTTACGATAGAAAGAACTGGCTTAGTCCCTGTTCCTGTATAATGCTCTGTTACGATACCTATTAATAATCCAGAAGCTAAACCGATCAGTACAGCTACGAATACTCCCCAAGAGTGATAAGTAAATGTTTCCGTACCTGCTAAATTTCCTACTGACCATGATTCTGGAAGCATCCAAGAAACGATCAGGTAAGTAGCTACAAGCATGATTCCAGCAGAAATAAATTCTCCTCTGTTTAATGCTTTTTGTGGATCTCCACCTTCTTTTACTTTTACAAATAATGTTCCTATAATAGAAGTAATGATCCCTACTGATGCTAAGACTAAAGGAAGTAATACTGCAGAAATTCCGCCAAAATCATCTCCCCATCCAGTAGAACTCATCAGAGCTGCTCCTAATACCATCGTACCGATAATTGATCCTACATAAGACTCAAATAAATCAGCACCCATTCCCGCTACATCACCTACGTTATCACCTACGTTATCTGCAATCGTTGCAGGGTTAAGAGGATGATCTTCTGGAATACCAGCTTCTACTTTTCCTACTAAATCAGCTCCTACGTCGGCTGCTTTGGTGTAGATACCACCTCCTACTCTTGCAAATAAAGCAATAGAAGAAGCTCCAAAAGAGAATCCTGTAATTACAGTAATCACTTTAGAAATATCAGCTATTTCTGAAAATCCCCACAATGAAGAATAAACAAGTAATAATGTTCCTAGTCCTAGTACTCCTAGACCTACTACACCCATACCCATTACAGATCCACCAGCAAAAGCCACTTCGAGTGCTTTCCCTAAACTGGTTCTGGCAGCGTTAGTGGTTCTAACGTTTGCTTTAGTGGCTACTTTCATTCCGATAAATCCAGCCAGTGCTGAACAAATAGCACCTAATATAAAAGAAACGGCTACAAGCATAGAAGATCCTTCTTGCATGCCACTCCAAGCCATCAGTATAGCCACAGCTGCTACAAAAATGGCTAGTACTCTATACTCTGCTCTAAGAAAAGCCATAGCTCCTTTAGAGATGTTATCTGCAATTCTACCCATCTTTTCTGTTCCTACTTCTTGCTTAGAAACCCAAGATGATTTTACAAATGTATACGCTAATGCAATAAGTCCAAATACTGGAATTGCATAAATGAGGTTTTGTCCCATAGTTTTAGTTTTTCACTTTTTTAACAGCCGCAAAAGTAAGTTTTTATACTGTCTTGAAGAAGTTAAGAGAATAAGATTTAAGGATTTATTATATATTAATTAATACTATATCTTCTGCAAAATGGGAGATTTACGATTTATTAATGCAGTATCTAGTTATTTTTACTAAAAATAATTTCTTGGGACCTTCACTAATTATCGATAATTACCTAATCCTATCTTTAAATCATAGAATATTTAATAATTTAAACCTTTGTTAGTAAATAACTCGATTATGAAAAATTCCATCTTTGTTTTACTGCTTTGTTTTGTATCCGTAAATATGATCAAAGCCCAACAAGTGTCTTACGAAAAAATCCAATACCCAACTATAAAAAAGCTTAAAACCATTGACGTAAGTCAATTAGATGATGAATTTCTTCCAACGATAGAATATCTGGAAGCTCCACAAGTTTCTGGTAATCCTTATAAAAGATATCTGGCCGACTTAAAAGAAGGTCTTAAAGAATCACATCCTCGTCATAACGAACCGATAGTAAGTACAAGAGGTGATGCTGATCCTCCAGAGGTCCTTAATGGATTTATCGTCGGGGGTGTACAACCTGGACGTCCTTTGGATAATCACCTAGCAATGAGTGGAGATCGAGTAGTATCCTCAGTAAACTCTTTTATTTCTGTACAGACAAAAGAGGGGGCATTTGTCAAAAATTATTCTTTGGCAAATTTTGCAATGGGACTAGGGGTCAATGATGGCCTATTTGATCCTCGTTTGATTTATGATCCTCAGGCAGACCGTTTTGTAGCGATATTTTTATCTGGGTACAGTAGTGACGAGAGTGATATCGTAATTTCTTTTTCTGATAGTAATGACCCTACCGGAGAATGGCATGCATACGTGATCCCTGGAAACCCAAACAATGATAATACATGGACCGACTATCCTATGGTCACTGTAACGGATACTGATATTGTACTTACGATAAATCTTTTAAGAGATGGAGAATCATGGCAACTAGGCTTTGAAAAAACGCTAATCTGGCAGATGGATAAGGCTAAAGGTTATGCTGGAGAAGATTTAGATAACACAGTATTATGGCAAGATGTAAATTTTGGAAATGCAAGTATCAGAAATCTTTGTCCGGTCGGTCATGCTACTGATATTTTACCTTCCAAAACATATTTTGTATCGGACAGAAATTTTGATATCGAGAACGATACCTTTTTACTTGTCGAACTCACAGGAGGTGTAAACGATCCTGATGCTGAATTGCTTGTCGATTTTGTACGCAGTGACGTTCCTTATGGTGTTCCGCCTAATGCTATGCAAGAAGAGCACGAATTACAAACTAATGATGCTAGAGTTTTAGAGGCATTTATTATAGAGGACGAAATCCAATTTGTAGGTAATACTAGAAATCCAGTGAATAATCAGTGTGGGATATTTCATGGCGTTTTGACAGATCTGAACGGAGCGAGAAATTTACATCTGGAACACATAATCGGAGAAGATTATGAAATAGGTTATCCTGGTATTACATGGATGGGAGATATTCCATCTGATAGAGATGCGATTATCACTTTTGATCATACTGGTGTAAATAAATATGCAGGAATATCTGCGATGTATTATAATTTGGAAGATGGGTATTCTGATATTATAACAGTACAAGATGGAAATGCTCCTTGTACGATGAATCCAAATGGAACATTAGAAAGATGGGGCGACTACATGGGTACTCAAAGAGATTTTGTTAATACTGATGAACTGTGGGTTTCTGGATTTTATACTTTAGCTAATGGAAGAAATCATCCATGGATCGCTCATTTAGCTAAACCGGGAACGATGTCATCTACCTCGGAAAACCAAAATCCTATTGTATCTAAGGTTTATCCTAATCCTGTAGCTAATAGAGTTTCTGTAGAATTTACAATTCCTCAGGCTGCAAAAAATGTATCTGTCGTTCTGCTTAATACAGAAGGAAAAGTAATAGAAAAATTAATCAATACCACGCCCCATAAAACTGGACTGAGCCGATTTTCTTTTGATGTATCTTCTTTAGAAAAAGGTATCTACCTCGTAGAGGTGCAGATCGATAATCAGCAAGCTTCTACTAAAAAGGTGGTGGTACAATAATACTTGTGGCATTTAGTAATAAATAGAATACTAAATTCTTACATTTTAGAGTGTATAGTCTTAGTTTGATTACTAGTTCTCCCACTTTAGTTTAGACTCTAGAGGTTGTCTTTCTCTTACCGGAAAATCCTCATGATCGGTTTTAGCTAGGTAGAAAAGACCTAGGCATTTTTGGTTCTCTTTAAGTGATAAAAAAGGATTTAAATGGATGATGTCTCTCGGCGAACTCCAATACCCGACAATATCTAGAGTCGTAGCAGCTAGCCACAAATTCTGGACGGCCATAGCCGTCGCTGCGACTTCCTCCCACTCTGGTAGTAGCTCAGGGGTAGTATCTATGCAGATCGCAATAATCGCAGAAGCCTTAGAAGGATTAGTTTTTAGCTTTTTTAATTTCCTTTCGGATATTTTTTCCGGAGGGGTATGCAATTTATACAAGCGTAAAAGCTCGGTGGATAATCGCTGTAGTCCATCATTTCTAAAAACGATAAATTTCCATGGTTCAGTTTTTTTATGGGTCGGAGCCCAAAGTGCAACGTCCAATAATTTAAATATTTCTTCCTCAGTAACTTCCTGATCATTGTACATGGACGGAAAAGTAGATCTCCTAGATGTAATGATTTCTTTTAATTGATTATAGGTCATTTTTAGATGTTATTGAGTTTCTTTTTTAGGTTAATCTAAAAATTTATATCTTTATCAGACTAACAGGATTACAATGATTACGCAAACTGAGGAAAATTATTTAAAAGCCATTTATAAAATAGCCGAAAAAGAAAAAAAATCTGTCGGTACTAATGCCATCTCTGCACAGATGAAAACCACGGCGGCGTCAGTAACAGATATGATCAAGCGATTATCCGAAAAAGGGCTAGTCAATTATCAAAAGTATAAAGGTGTAAATCTCACTCCTGTAGGGAATAAACATGCTACCAATCTAATCAGAAAACATCGCTTATGGGAAGTTTTCCTCGTGGATAAGCTCAATTTTAGATGGGAACAAGTTCATGAAATTGCTGAACAAATGGAACATATAGATTCTGATAATCTAATTACTAGATTAGATGCTTTTCTAGGGCATCCAAGATTTGATCCACACGGAGACCCTATTCCTAACGCAGAAGGGAAATTTACTTTAAGAGTACAAAATCTCTTATCTGATATTTCCCCTAATCGCAAAGTAAATGTACTAGGCGTAAAAGAACACGACTCTCCTTTTCTGGAATATCTTAATTCGCTCAAAATAGCACTAGGAACAACTTTAGAAATACTAGAAATTGTACCCTTTGATAAATCTATGAAAATTAGAATTAACGATTCACAAGAAACGATCATTTCTAACAAAGTCGCACAAACATTACTCGTAAGATGACATTAAAACAAAGATTACTGATTATCATTACTTTATTAGCAAGTGTAAATCTATTTGCCCAAAAAAAATTTAGTATCGTAGCATCCGCTTCGATCATGCAAGACATGGCTCAGAATATCGCTGGTGATTTGCAAACTATTAAAAATATAGTTCCTATCGGAGGAGATCCACACCTACATGCTCCTACCCCTAGAGATGCAAAAATGGTAGCTGATGCGGATTTAGTTATTATTAACGGTTTGACATTTGAGGGATGGATAAACGAACTGATAGACAACTCGGGTACTAAAGCAAAGGTGGTAACCATAACTAAAGGGATTACTCCTCGCACAAGTCAAATCTATAAAAACTCTTCTGATCCACATTGCTGGATGGATGCCTCTAATGGTCTGATTTATATAAAAAATATACTCGATGCATTGATCGAGTTAGATCCACAAAATAAAGAACAGTATACCAGCAATTATAATAATTACAAAAAAGAACTTATCGAACTGGATGAATATATAGAAACTAAAATCAGAGAGATCCCGATGAGTCAGAGAGTACTTATAACCTCTCATGATGCCTTTGCTTATTATGGTCAACGGTATAGTATACAAGTCGAAGCACTTATGGGAATATCTACAGAGGCAGAAGCTCAGACTTCTGATATGATTAGAGTAAACAAGACCATACGGGAAAGGAAAATACCAGCCATTTTTGTAGAAAGCACTATAAACCCTAAGCTTATAAATCAAATTGCTCAAGATAATGACATCAAAATAGGAGGTGAATTATTTGCGGATTCTATCGGTGATAAAACCTCTGGTGCAGATACCTATATAAAAATGCTTAAGCAAAATACTGACGTAATTGTAAATGCACTTTCAGGAGGTAAAAACGAAAGTCATTCTGAGCATAATCACACCGATGGTTCGGGAGGAACTACGAGTAATCTAATCCTTTATTTATTAGCTGGTCTTTTGCTCCTAGGAGGAATGGTATATGTTATTACAAGACTAAATAAATAATATGGAATCGATATTAGTTAAAGGATTATCGGTTTCTTACGGGCAAAAAAGAGTCCTCAGTAATATCCATCTAAATATGGAGAGTGGAAATATATATGGCGTAATTGGCCCTAACGGAGCAGGCAAATCTACCTTATTTAAATCCATATTAGAATTACTAGAGCCTAATGCTGGAGAAATAAAAGTACTCGGTAAAGAAATAGGAAAAGTCAGAAAAAAAGTAGCTTACGTTCCTCAAAAAGACGAAGTGGACTGGACGTTCCCCGCTACCGTAATGGACATCGTTATGATGGGCAGATACCCACATAAAAAGATTTTACAACGCATAAATACTGAAGATAAAACCATCGCTGAAGAAGCTCTCAACGACCTAGAAATACTACACCTCGCAAACCGTCAGATCGGTCAGTTATCCGGAGGACAACAGCAGCGTGTTTTTATAGCTAGAGCATTAGCTCAGAAAGCAGAAATCTTTTTTCTGGATGAGCCATTTGTAGGTGTAGATATGCTAACGGAAGAAAAAATTATTTTCATTCTGAAAAAATTAGCCAGTCAGGGCAAAACACTACTAGTAGTGCATCATGACTTAGCTACGGTCCATAAATATTTTAATAAAGTCATATTGCTTAACCAGAGGCTCATTGCCTATGGTGATACCACAACCACATTTACAGAAGAAAACATTGCTGCTTGTTACGGACCACAGTTAACGATATTACATAAAACAGGACTGATAAATAAATAATAAAACCATCTCTCAGTTTAATCAAGTTTTTTTTAATCCTAATATTCTTAAGACATCCTAAAAGCTTATATCATTTAGATCATTAGATATAGAAAGTTATTTAATTTTCATACCTAACCAACCTATTCCAAAATATCTATAGACTTTAGCCATTCTTACTTGATAAAAAAATTATTACTTATTCTCGAGGTAAAACAGTATTTTAGGTTGTCCTTATTTACTCGGCCACCCATTGACGCAAGTCAAAAATAATACCACTTAATCATGAAAAATATAATGTGCGTTTTACTATTATTCTTTCTATTCATCACGTTACCTGATGATCTTATTGCTCAAGAAAAAAGAGAACAAGCGGATAAAATTTATGTGGACATGGGATACCAAAGTGGAATCGGAGATTTTGCAACGGACTATTTTAATGCACAAATTACCTACGGGAAAGAAGCCAATTCTAAATTATTTTACGGCCTAGGAGGAACGTTTAGAACCAATCAATTGATAGACCAAAAAATAGCAGGAGCTTTTTTAAATACAAAATCAAGACTTGTCTCTAGTTACAAACCACTACTTATAGATATCGGCGTAGGCTATAATTTTGAACTAGGCGAAGAATTTAAAGAAGGAGGTGTACTATTTATGGCAGGTCTACATAATGAGTTTTCTATCAAAAAAAATTTCAACTTTTATTGTGCTGTTAATTATGATGTAATGAGAATGAAAAGGTTTGGTGAGTTTTATCTATATCGTTCTTATAACGTTAGAGTGGGTTTGTCCTTTTAATACTTTCCAGAAATGCTCATCAAAACTGCAAGACTTCAGCTAAGACCTACATCACTTGAAGACGCTCCATTTGTATTTGAACTTGTTAATTCGCCCAAGTGGCTAAAAATGATAGGTGATCGTAAAGTATATAATATAGAAGCAGCAGAAAAATATTTACAAAAGGCCATAGACGCTTTTGACAACGCCAAAGGGATCGGTCAGTGGCTCATTCTAGATAATAAAACTAAAGAAAAAATCGGTGTCACTGGTTTATATAAACGAGATGGCCTGGATCATTTAGATGTAGGTTTTGCAATATTAGAAAAATACGAAGGAAAAGGTTTTGCTTATGAAGCCACTAAAGCCATAATGAGTCGAGTTATTACATCTAATGGTATAAATCGTATTGAAGCAATCACCCTAGAAGAAAATACATCTTCGAGAAAACTTCTAGAAAAGCTAGGATTACGATTTGAAAAAATAATAAATCTTCCAGATGACCCGGTGGAACTAATGCTATATGCCATAAATTTATAGGCTTACGCCAATGTTCAAACTTCTAATTTCTAAGCTACAATTGTTTCTATATCTATCAGATTATCTGTATCATATAGTAGGATTAGTTAATTTTACAAAGCATAATTACTAGATCCTAGAAAACTTTATGAAATACATAATCCTATTTGTTTTCCTTTTGATGACTCATGCAATGACAGCTCAGAGAGGTAGCTCTAGAGCTAAAAGTGATTTTATAATTACAGGACAGATAATAGAGTCGTCGTCCTTACTAAATATAGAGTATGCCACTGTTTCTATATTAAAAAAAGATACTGGAAAAATCCTTTCTGGGACGATTACTGACGTTAGCGGTCGATTTAAACTAGAAAGTAACTCAAAGGATATTTATCTAGAAGTAAGCTTTATAGGTTATAAAACAAAACGTATCGACTATGTTTCTTTTAAAGGTCAGAAAGCAGATCTTGGACAGATTAAATTAGGCGAGAATTCAGAAATACTAGACGAAGTAGTGGTAACTGCAGAAAAATCAACTACTGAGTTTAAACTAGACAAAAGAGTTTTTAATGTCGGAACGGATCTGAGTAGTACAGGAGCGAGTGCGTTAGAAGTGCTTAATAATGTCCCATCCGTAAATGTAAATATAGAAGGTGCCGTTACGCTTAGAGGAAGTGGTGGCGTGCAGATACTGATTAATGGAAAACCATCTGTGCTTGCAAATGATGAAAGTAATGCCCTAGGAACAATCACCGCAGATATGATACAAAGCGTAGAGGTTATTACTAATCCATCAGCAAAGTATGATGCAGAAGGCACATCCGGTATTATCAATATCGTCCTCAAGAAAAACGAAAAGAAAGGTGTAAATGGATCTATATCTTTAAACACAGGGGTGCCTCATAACCATAGCATAGGGCTAAGCTTAAATAAACGAACAGAAAATTTTAATCTATTTACTCAGATCGGTATAGGCTATAAAGAAAGAGTATCAGATGTAGATAATATCAATAGAGATTTAATCACAGAAAATACAGTCACAACAAAAGGACAAGAATCGCGAAACGAAAAATTCTACAATGTCATCCTAGGAACTGATTATTATATCAATCCTCAAAACATCATTACTCTCTCAGGTAGTTTTGCTTATGAGATAGAAGATCAACCTTCCTCTACGACATTTAGTTTTACGGATAACGATAACAGTCTATTACAACAATGGCAAAGAAGTGAAATTACAGAAGCTACTAATCCAAAACTGCAATATGAACTGCAGTATAAAAGAGATTTTACAGATCATAAAGATCATCAGTTACTTTTTAGTGCAATAGGGAATTATTTTGGAAAAGCACAGTCATCTGTATTTACTGAGACGATTATAACAGGTACTGATAATCTCATCGATCAGATCACAGATACAGATTTTGAGGAAGGGAAGTACACTTTTAATTTAGATTATACTAAACCTATCGAAGAGCAATGGACGATAGAGACCGGTACACAATACATCGATAACACTGTCAGCAACGATTATTCTGTAAGTAATCTAATCAATGGAGCATATATCCTAGATCCTAATTTTACAAATCTATTTAATTACGACCAAAAGGTTCTAGGAGTCTATGGGACCGGAGCATATGAGGGAGATTACTGGGGACTAAAAATCGGACTTAGAGCAGAGTACACTAACCTAAATACACTGCTGACCAATACTAATGAAAACAACAATCAAAAATTTACAAATTTATTTCCCTCCTTACATACTTCTTACAAACTGAGCGATAGGATATCTTTCCAGATGGGTTATAGTCGTAGAATTTATAGACCAAGATTATGGGATCTAAATCCTTTCTTTAATATTAGAAATACCTTTACCATCAGGACGGGAAATCCCGATCTGCAGCCAGAATATACCGACTCTTATGAGATTGGGAGTATTTTTATTTACGAGCAAATCTCTTTTAATCTGAATGCATATCATAGATACACTACAGATAAGATAGAACGAATTTCTACATTTACAAATAACGTAAACGTCTTTTCTCCAGAAAATATAGGGACTAATAATACCACTGGACTAGAATTAAATTTTAAATATTCTCCATTAAAAAAAGTAACCATAAATGGGGACATGAACTATAACTACTTTACCAGAAGAGGAATGTTTAATGATCAAATTTTTGATTTTAGCAATAACCAGTGGTCGAGTAAACTAACTTCTAAATTTAAAATATCTAAAAGTTTTGATTTTGAATTAACAGGAAGATATCAGTCTGCAGTAGAAACTGTACAAGGAAGCAGAGCAGATAATTTATTCGCCGATTTAGGATTACGATATAAGCTAATGAAAGGAAGAGCGGTTTTTAATCTTAGCGTAAGAGATGTCTTTGCTTCTCGGATAAGAGAGAGCATATCAGAAGGTGATAACTTTTATTCTTTTAGTAGACGCCAGCTGGGTCGATTTATATCCTTAGGTTTTAGTTATGGTTTTGGAAAAGGAGAAGCCATGACCTACGGTGGTGGAGGTAGAAGAAGATAACAGATATTTTTTTTAGATATTGTCATAGATAAACTAAAGACATCAAATGAAACCATCCTCGATCCCTATAAACTATATAGAATTTAAAGCCAAAGACCTGGAGAAAATTAAGCTATTTTATGCCGCTACTTTTGGATGGACATTTACGGATTACGGTCCTACCTATGTGGCATTTTCTGACAGTGGTGTCGAAGGAGGTTTTGAATACACAGAGGATGAAATCATAAACGGAGTTCTCATCGTATTACACCATAAAGATCTGCATTCCATAAAAGACAAAGTTATCCAGTCAGGAGGTATTATTTCTACGGATATCTTCTCTTTTCCTGGCGGTAGTCGCTTTCATTTTATGGACCCAAGCGGAAACGAATTAGCCGTGTGGTCAGATGACACCAAATCATAATGAGGTATCAAAGTAATATTAACCTCAAGGACTATTATTCTAATACGACAGCTTTTAAAAAATCACTCCCTCTATGGTTGCCTCTGATGATTATTTTCTTTTCTGGTTGTGCTCAGAACGAAACACTCAAATCACAAGAATCTAAAACAACATCGATAAATTCCAGACTTTCTAACCCAAAAGTCAGTCATGATAAAAAACAAAAAGGTATTCATGTCTTTGGAAGATTAGATTCTGGTAATATAAAACCATTACAGGATAATCATTTTGAGTGGATTACACTAGTTCCTTTTGGAGATCAAAAAGAACATGATAGTCCATTTATGAAATCCCACTGGGGAGATAGTATAGAAATCTCAGAACGTAATAACAGATGGATTGATCAGATTACACTAGCCAAGGAATCTGGATTTAAGGTTTTTGTAAAACCACACATCTGGTTACATACTCCATCATCTGGAAAGTGGAGATCTGATGTATATCCGACCACAGATGACAACTGGGAATTATGGAAAGAGAGTTATCGCAATTTTATTTTTAGATGGGCCCACATCGCAGAACTAGCAGATGCAGAAATGTTTTGTGTCGGCACAGAACTTACTAGACTAACTATAGAAAAACCAGAATTCTGGAAAGCATTAATAGCAGAAATAAAAACGATATACTCTGGTAAAATTACATATGCCGCTAACTGGTACGAGGAATATGAAAAAATTACCTTCTGGGAAGATTTAGATTTTATAGGAATTCAAGCTTACTTTCCTTTAGCTAAAGATAAAGCACCGACTGTGGAACAAATATCTAAAGGCTGGGAAAAACATTTATCTCAAATTGAAGCTGTCTACAAAAAACATAATCGTCCAATCCTATTTACAGAACTAGGTTATAAAAGCACAACTGATAGTGCCCTTCGTCCTTGGGAATGGATCGATTATTCGTTAGAAAAAGATATCTCTCCTTCTCCAGAAACGCAAGTAAATTGTTATCATGGTTTTTTTAATGCCGTCTGGGACAAAGAGTGGTTTGCCGGGGTGCACATCTGGCAGTGGAATACAAGAGTAGAGAAAGGTCGAGGTCTGGCTCATTTAGATTTTACACCTCAGTACAAACCAGCTGAGCAAGTTATTGCGGAGTGGTTTTTAAAAAAGTAATACTGGTTAAGTCCTAGTAATTTAATCAGGATTAATCCTTACACGTTATTAATACGTGTATAGATAATTCGTTTATCTATATATACGGGCTACGGTATTAAACAAGGATCACAGATTAGCGAATCTAACTATCTCAATAGATGTAATATGACCTCAATGTGTTATACCTCCTATGCTCTATTTACGATAAACTATTTTTAGTTTCTCGAATTATAATTATCGAAAATCAAAGTGCTCTTTTGTTCTTTATAGTTTACTTTTTTTAGAGTAGCATTGCCGATTCCTGTACATACTTTTTTTTAAATGCCCTAAAAAAAACAACAGTTAAAGCAACAATATACCTACACGACAACTAAACCGATACCACGTAAATCTTCCATTAGATTACCATGCCAAAACAAAGTAAAATCACTTAGCCCAAAATCTATAAAACCTTGCTCCATTTCTTTAAACAGAAGATGATCAGAATCAGAAGATGCACTTGTCTTAATGATCAGTTGCTCGATCCATTTTCCCTCTAACGCAAGACAGGGCAATCGATACGTTTCTTTTTTTGTTGTAATATCTAGTGTGTTGGTTTCTGGATTAAAAATCATTGGCCCTCCGAGCCAAAATACTTTTTGATTAGGTTTAGGTGTAGTAAGACTAGGCTTAGAAAGATATCTGTAAATTAGATCAGAAGGTAAACTCGTCGCCGGAATTGTATGCTCAAACCATTCCTGCAAATCATAGTCTAGACATACACCATGCATAAAATTATATAACGATTTTTTTAAACCTGCTCCATATAAATCATGATCTGCTCCAGTCGGATCTGAGTGTTCTAGGTCGTTATTAGCAAACGTTCCTAGACCAGTATGATTTACAACTTTAAACTGATGCGGCTGCAAACCTACAGGGCTATGTGCCGTCATGGCAAAACGATGCCAAAACGCTGACTGTAATACACCTTGCTCAAACATCTGACGCACCACCTCTAGAGAATCCACGGTCTCCTGATCTGTCTGCGTCGGAAAACCGTACATGAGATAAGCATGTACCATAATCCCCGCTTGATTAAAATTCTGGTTGACCTGAGATACTTGTTGGATCGTGACACCTTTTGCGATTAATTTTAAGAGTCGGTCAGAGGCTACTTCCAGACCACCGGATACTGCTATGCAACCCGACGCTGCTAGTAATCTACACAGATCGGATGTAAAGCTTTTCTCAAATCTTATATTTGTCCACCAACTAACGACGAACCTCCGTTTTAAAATTTCTAGTGCTACTGCTTTCATAAGAGCAGGAGGTGCTGCCTCGTCCACAAAATGAAAACCTCTCTCCCCTGTTTGGTCTACGAGTTCTTCCATTCGGTCAACGATAAGAGAAGCAGAAGAAGCCTCATAGTCTTTAATATATGATAGTGATATATCGCAAAATGTACATTTACCCCAGTAGCATCCATGAGCCATCGTAAGTTTATTCCACCTTCCATCACTCCATAATCGATGCATCGGATTAGTCATCTGGATGACCGAAAGATAGGATCTTAGGGATAGACCCGTATAATCAGGAGTGCCGACATGTTCTTGTTTTACATCTGGATAAAGACTTCCATTATAATAAACCACAAGATCATTTTCTAGGGTAAACGTTCGCTTAAGCATCGAGGCTTCTATCGTTCCATCCAGATAACTGAGCAAATTAATCAAGGGCGTCTCACCGTCATCCAGCGTGATAAAATCTACAAATTCAAATACCCTCGGATCAGAAATAGACCGCAACTCTGTATTAGGATAACCACCACCCATGCAAATTTTTACATCCGGATAATGTGCCTTAATCCATTGTCCACATTTCAAAGCGGCAAAAAGATTACCCGGAAACGGAACTGATAAACAAACTAATGTAGGTATAGCATCTAAAAACTGCTTACGCAAAATGTCTAACATGATAGTACTGATATAGCTTGTCAGCGAATGTAATTCTGCATACAAACTATCAAATGTCTGGGCACTCATACCCAGTCGTTCTGCATATCTACTAAACCCAAAATGAGGGTCTATAAGTTCTATAATAAAATCGGCAATATCCTCTAAATAGAGTGTCGCAATATGACGAGCCTGGTCTCTTATTCCCATCGTCCCAAATGCCCAATCTAAATCTTCCAACTGATCAAACTTAGAGGCCTCTGGCAAAAAATTACGTTCGCAAATAAAATGAGCCAATGTCGCATCCTGATCCTGAAGAAAAGAAATTACAGCATCTATAGTTTCTATGTAACTATCTTTTAATGTAAATATCCGTTGAGCATTAGGACTTGCAGACTGCAGGGACTCCATGTCTACCCTGGCAAATAAATCCTGCAAGCCCTGCTTAGAAAATAACCTCAGAATAGTATCCATTCCGAGATCTATCTGACCTGCCGGAATACCTTTAGTGTTTAAAAACCCCTTAATATAAGCCGTCGCAGGATACGGCGTATTTAACTGAGTAAAAGGGGGCGTTATCAATAATATTTTCTGTGGCAAAACTGATATCTGTTAAGCTTGCTAAATTATACAAATAAACCACCTAAGCGTAAGTGCTGATGAATTAAAACAACAAAGACCGGTACTAACTCACCAAGAGTAATATAAATAGCCAACTATGAAAAATCCTATATTCATTAAACAACCTACTTTTTAGCTTTTCTATTTTTTCCACTAAACACATTTACGGCAGGGTCTTGCGGATTCCCTGCAGATCTTCTGTAGGATACGATCTGTCCAGTATGATAAATAGCATCTGTAAGTGGGCCATTTAAAAAATTCCAAAATGGAAAAGACGATTCTTGTTCGCCCCGTTTAAACGTAACCTCAAGATCCGCAATAGAGACTTGACCAGATTTTAGGTAATTACTAGCTTGCTCCAAAGTTTTTAAAATCATAGTTCTCATCTCATGAGGAGAATAATCTCCTTTATCATAAGGCCTAATATTAGGCTTATTAGAAATTACATTTAAGATGGTTTCTGCCAGACCTCTTATATGATCCTGCGTCTCTAATATTGTACGAGTGTTTTCTCCTTCTGGTTTATAAGCATAATTCTCTAGAGATAAGGACTCTGTTGCCCAGTAGAAACGATATCCTAAACCGTCAATCATACGAGCAACAACATTTTCCATATTATAATCAGCGGGAGCGTCAGGAATCTGTTGATAAGGCATATCTGTCGAATTTTGTGCGGTGAGATTAGGACTGAGCATTACAGTAAATACTAAACTCAAAAATGTAAAAATAGAAGTCTTTGTAATTTTCATGTTTCCAAAATTAGAAATTGTTTTTAAAAGTAATTATTTAACCTTACGGCCTTTCCACTGATAGGTACCTGGAATAAAACTCATAAAGCCTGAATATAAAACTATGAAGAGAGATATTACGGAAGCCCCGAAAAAATACTTTATGCTTTCGGAACGATCAAAATAATCAGACATTGACTTTAGAAATAAGAAGTCCATTATACCTTTTATAAACAGCTGGAAAAGTGCTATAAATATCAGTGTCCCATCAATAATAAAACTCAATGCAATATTACCTACTATCGAAAATTGGAAAATGAAAATCAAAGCTAGTACTCGCTTAAGTCCATCGTCAGTATATGCCTTTGACTTGGTCGCCCATCGCTTACGCTGGACTAGGAGATTAGATATCGTTTTTTCTGAAGCGGTAGTTACGACTGCATCTTTAGATTTTATGTATCCAATCTGAAAATCATGATCTGCAATTTTCTGTATTAAAAACATATCGTCACCAGAAGCCAACTCCTCATTCCCGGCATATCCTTTTAGCTCGATAAATGTAGATTTTAGAAAAGATAAGTTTGCTCCATTAGCGAGATAATATTTCTGTTTTGATATTCCATTGGCGGTAACAGCCATCATCCCGCTCATATCTAGTACCTGATAATGTTCCACGAGATTCTCTCCTTCCTCAAATACTACAGGACCACCAGCAGCAACCTGATCCGTAACGCTATAAGTATATGCGACTGTTTTTATCCATTTATGACCAACAGTACAATCAGCATCCGTGGTGAGGATAATCACTCCTTTTGATGACCTGATCGCTTTATCTAATGCTTGCTTTTTTCCTGATCTTCCCTGATCCTGATCTATCACAGTAAGTCGATCATCTGCTATGGATCGAGCAATCTCTCCTGTACGATCATCTGAGTGATCATTAACAACGATTACCTCTAGTAACTGAGATGGATAATTATTATGCAATACACTTTCTATACAAGATCGGATATACTTCTCCTCATTACGAGCCGCTATTATAACGGATACACTATGCGACGGGATATAATGATCAGGTACATTAACCTCTTCTAGATCATACCATCCTGAAAAAAAATCATACACTAGATATACATAAGTGATAGCAAGAGCAAGACTTATAATAAAAAATAAGATGGCGACAGAAAACATTAATTGAATAAATCTTCGTAATCATCAGTTGAGGAATCGTCCCTTCTCCGAGTTTGAGGCTCCGATTGAGGCTGGGCTCTATCTATGTCTTCTAATTCTAAAAAATCTTCTTCCACTTCCTCATACTCTGTAAATTCTTCTTTTTGGGCGACAGCCTCACCATCTCCACCTACCATCGTTTTTATTTTTTTACGCATGTACGCTTTGAAAGCAAGGAAAGAAAAAACTAAAGGAAAAGCAAAAACAGTAAGCACTCCGAGACCGATACCACGGACTGGTTTACGCTTTACTAAATCGATTATATATTTAAAATAATCTGTAATGACCGTATAATCTATTACAGCAGCTATGATTATAGCGACTACAGCAATGGGAATTGCAAGTGCAGAAACGATTTTAAAAATACCAGTGGCTATAAAGTACAGCAGAATAAAAAACCCTACAAACATCACTAACGGAACCAGGCCTCCTAAAGGCGAACGATTACTATTTATATTTCCCTGAATCATTATTCTAAAAATTATAACACTAAATTACGCTAAATAATATTACGCTATAGATTCCGTAAACTGCATTTCATACATCCCTTTATAAATACCATCCTCTAATAATACCAGTTCCTCATGACTTCCATATTCCTTTATCTCTCCATCACGGAGAACTAAAATTTTATTTGCATTTTTTATCGTAGTTAGTCTATGGGCGATGATAATACTCGTCCTATTATCGATCACTTTTTCTATTGCATACTGTATTATTTCTTCTGTCTCTGTATCTATCGAAGACGTCGCTTCATCCAATATTAAAATATCTGGCTCAAAAACTAGAGCCCTCACAAAAGAGATCAGCTGACGCTGCCCCATGGACAAATTAGATCCTCTCTCTGTAATCACAAAGTCGTATCCATTAGGCATTTTTTCTATAAACTCATGAGCTCCTATAACTTTGGCTGCAGCCAATACTTTTTCAAAAGGAATATTCTCATTTCTCAATGTTATATTTTCCTTTACACTTCCAGCAAAAAGAAATACGTCCTGCAACACCATGGATAACCGTGATCGTAAAAAATCGAGATCATATTTTCTAATCTCGGTTCCATCTATATAAATCTCACCATCTGTAATCTCGTAAAACCGATTGAGGATATTTATAATTGTAGTTTTACCAGAGCCAGTATTCCCTACGATAGCAAGCGTCTCTCCGGGTTTTATTTCAAAATTTATTTTCTTAAGGACATTATGAACTCCATTGTAAGAAAAACTCACATCCTTAAACTGGACATGGCCATCCATTGCAGATTTGATACTTCCTTTATCCCTAATAGAAGAAGTATTATCGAGGACATTAAAAACACGATCTGCAGCTACTAATCCCATCTGTAAAGTATTGAGCTTGTCAGCCAATAATCTGACGGGCCTAAATAACATATTAAGATAAATAGGAAATGCAACCAATGCTCCGAAAGTGACCTCCCCTTTTAAGTACGCTCCTGCTCCCCACCATATTAATAGAGCTAGTGCGACTGCTGAAATAATCTCCACGACTGGAAAAAATATAGCGTAGTAAAATATAGAATCCAGATTTGCTCCAGTATATTTTCTATTTATAGAACGGAATTTTTTTCGCTCTTGCTCCTCTGCACTAAAAATCTGTACAACGGTCATTCCAGAAATACGCTCCTGTAAAAACGCGTTCATCTCAGAAATCTGATTACGAACTCTCTGAAAAGCCTTCTTTACACTTTCCTTAAAAATATATGTAGCTAATATCAAAAATGGTAGTGTAATAATGCAGATCAGAGTCAACCGCCAGCTGGTATAAAACATAATAGATAGAACAGCTATCACTGCCAATAAATCCGCTACTATTGTAATCACTCCTTGAGCAAAAACATCATTTATCCTCTCAACATCATTTATAGTCCTGGTCGTAGCCGTTCCGATCGCATGAGTATCAAAATAATTCATGTTAAGCGAAGTGATTTTATCAAAAACTTTAACCCGTAAATCTTTGATCACAGACTGTCCTAATAATGCCGTGATATAAATAAAAAAATATTTTAAAACCACTAAGACTAAAACGATAACGAGATAAATTACGGCATCGAACAACATCCCTTCTTCACCTGCAATAATATGATCATCCACCATAATATTTACTAAATATGGACGGAAACTATTAAGCGGGGCCATGATGATGGCTAAAGCCAATGACGTAATAAAAATAGACTTATAGGGAGAAGCCATGGACAATACCCTACGGAGTAATTTCCAATCCATTTTATTAGAACTAATTTTCTTTTCTTCCATCGTCATAATCTGATCTCAAAGGTATCTATACTCAGGGATAAGTCATCTGAAATTTAGAGGAACATATTAAAAATCTATATTTTCTATAATCTGATTACTGAATTCTAAACATTTATGCAATCACCGTATCAGGACTTATAAAATTATACAATAGAAATGCTCAAATCGCTAGAATGTTGAGCTAAAGTGTGAATTACACCCTGAAGAACAATAAACCCTAAGAAAACTAAAAAGACTTTACTCTAAGTAAAAATAATAGCTAAAAAATAATTACTTTGGTAAAATCAAAACAATACGGAAATACCAATTGCCGTAAGTTATGACTTGTTTAAAAGTTTGAGAGACCTGTTATACAGGTCTCTTTTTTTATCTTTCATTATAAAATCCATCCTACCTTTCGTTTCCATCTGTTCATTTCTGCATTTCTTTTTTCTAAATCTACTGGTGGAGATTGATTTTCGTTTTTGGCTTGTTGGCGTATTATTTTTGTTTGTTCTTCTAGCGTAAGGAGACCTATGGATTTACGTCGCCGGTTTACTTTTTCTATATCATCGTAAGGATTAGGACTAAGTTTACCATTCTGATCCCAATCAAACTGAGTACCATAATATTGAGGTCTATCTTCAAAAACAGCGATCCGATCAGATAAGTATGCCAGATTTATATTAGTAGATTGATTATCATCCGTTTTTGTTTCTCGCAGAAGCTTTAGACATCTTTTCATGAATACTGGTAAACTAATAGCATGCTGGATTACTAACCAGGCCGCTTGGTTTGCTTCCTTTCCTACTTTATCAGCTGTAGGATATCCTATAGAATCGATAATACCACCTAGGAACTTTGCATTTAAGATATGTAGTTTCTCCATCTCAGGATGGTAACCTTCTGATAAAACACCCTTAGAAATGAGTCTCTCACGCATATCTAAATCTGCATCTCTTAAGTCTATTATTTTTTTTGCGATCTGAGGATAACGCATTATTTATTTACTTTTTTAAGAAACTTAATCAGACTATAAAGGCCATTAATTAATAATAGAGGATCAATTTTAAAACAATACTTCCAATAATAAAAACCGTTTATACAAATCCCTCATCTACAAGACTTACATATCCGGAATCAGAGATAATGATATGATCTAAGACATTAATATCTAGGTGTTTACCAGCAGCCATTAATTTTTTTGTGATTTCGATATCCGCTCTGCTGGGTTTTAGGTTTCCTGATGGATGATTATGGAAGAGAATTATTCCACTAGCCAGATGCTCTAAAGCTGTTTTAAATATAATTTTAGAGTCTACTACTGTTCCTGATACACCTCCAGCACTGATCTGTTTTTTAATTATAATTCTATTTGCTCTACTAAGTAATAATATCCAAAACTGCTCGTGATCGAGTTCGTAAAATAAATCCTTTAGCTCTTGATATGCTTCCTTACTAGAAGAGATTTTAGGTTTTTCTACGACCTCAGTATTTTTACGTCGACTTCCCAGTTCTAGGCATGCCATAATCGATATAGCCTTAGCCTCTCCTATTCCTTTAAATTTTTGCAGATCTTTTATGGACAACTTCCCTAAGGCAAACAGATCATTATTTACAGAGGCAAGTATCTTTTTTGATAGCTCGACTGCTGACTCGTTACGCGAACCAGAGCCTATTATAATGGCAATAAGCTCTGCATTACTCAAATATTTTCTTCCTTTTAAAAGCAGTTTTTCTCTTGGGCGGTCTTCCTCCGCCCAAGATCTGATAGTGATATTTTTTTCTAAATCCATCATCCGATGTACCTATTGCACGAGTACTTTTAAAATTTTGGATTTATTATCATTTCTTAATTTGATAAAATATACGCCTGCAACCAGTTCCTTATTAAATTCTAATCTACTCGATCCACTAACATCTCTTACCTTTTGATTATCTAAAATTTTACCTGTTACAGAAATAAGAGAAACTTCAATCTCTTGATTATTTAGATTAGTAAATGTTAAAGAGAACTGACCAGAATTAGGGTTAGGAAATAGATCAATATTAAAATCTAATATTTCATCATCTACCTCCGTGGTTATCTCCACTGTTTCTACCGCAGATACATCATCACAGTTTTCTGATTGTCCGATTAGAGAAACGGTGTAAGAATCATTTAATATATATGAGTTAAGTGGATTTTCTAAAACAGAACTGGACCCATCACCGAACATCCATAAATAGGATTGACAATTTTCTGAAGTATTAGTAAAGGTGACATGACTATTATCTATATCATAGGTAAATGACGGAAGGGGTTTCTCTTTTATAAATACTTCCTGAGTTATGGTATTTGTTCCGAATGCATTGGTCGCTGTTAACGTTATCATTTTTATACCAGCTGTATTATAGGAGATATTAAAAGGTCCTTCTCCTACGGATGTTGCTGTACTTGCATCTGCACCAAAATCCCATTCGTAAGTATTCTCATATCCAGAGGAGGTGTTTTTAAACTCAAATAAAACATCTATACATCCCTCTGGCAAGCTTGTAAAATTAGCTGTCGGTGGAGCCGCTTGATCTGTGATGTTTATATTATCTATATACATCTGATTTCCGTATCCAGAGATATTAACAAATTTCAATACTATTTCCTGACCTATAAATTCTGTTAAATCTAATTCTTCGTATCTCCATTGATCAGCACTAGTAGGAATAAATTGATTAGTAAAATAATCTGGCAGAGTGGCTAACTCCAAATCCGATTTTCCATAAATAGTTTTTTCAAACTGGTTTGTACAGTCCGAATAAACATCTACTCTCATACTATCAAATAACGTAGAACTATATGGTACGTAGGCCATATCAAAACTGAGAATTGGGATTACCGCATCAGTAAGATCTATATTTAAAGAAATCAACTCGTCTTCGATAAAATTTACATTGTAGGCATAATTATCTATAAATGCAGCACGAGTTGGTAAACCATCAGGTCCAGTAATAACATCTGATCTCTCCCATGTTATGCCATTATCATCATTTACACCACTCCAGTCCGCAGGAGGAAACTGGGCCTCCTCAAAAGCCTCCTCGATCTCAGGCTTATAAACTGATGTTCTTAATTCTAAATCAAATACTGACTCTGCCCTGTCATTATAATCAGCTGTATCTAAACTATACTCTACCCATGTTTCCAATAAATAATTTCCATTGCTATTTATATTAAGTGGTGTGGTAAAAGAATATTCTTCTTCCGTCCTCGGATCTAATGTGCCTACATAACTTTCGGTGACAACCGTGCCTCCTCCTAACCTATAATTTAACTCAAAATCTGTAATACCTATCAAACCATTATTCCTGATCAACATGGAAACAACATTACTCTCCTCACAAGAAATTAACTTCCCATTTTCTGGAGAAATCATTCTTTTAATAGCGATATCATTATCCACTGTACAGTCAAAATAACCCGAATTATGATTTATAGCAATCGTTCTTCTTCCTTCAAAATTATCAGGACCAAGAGCTCTCACTGCCATCCAATTATCGTCTTCAGGATTTACCATCGGCACTGTAAAAAATGTATCTGTAGCACTACCTACAATTTCCATAAAACGATCTCCTAACAAATAAGCCTCATAACCCGTAGCTCCTTCTACTCTATCCCAACTGAGTGTTATAAAATCCCCACATGCCTCTACTACTTCTAAGTTTTGAGGGACAGGACCTATTGAAAAATTTGCATCACTGGAATCACTAACTCCATCTCTAGTAACTCTTAGTCGTGCTGTACCTAAAATTGTTTCTGGTAAAGTCCAGTCATAAAGTCGCGTATCTCCCGGTACAGATACTAAATCTATCCATGTTACTCCTCCATCTAAACTGTAATCGATAGTAAAATCTCCCTCATCAGAAAAAGCATCCCACTGTATCCGCTCTATATCATTAGAGACAAAACCTTCTCCACCATTAGGATAAGTAACCGTAATATCATTACTAGAAACGAAATCATAAACGACATAATATCTTACATCATTAAAAGGAATCTCAAACCCATCTACTTGTAATGTATAATCACCAGCTACCGGATTGTTTATTAGCACCTGTTCCATATTATTTAGATTGTCCACACCTCGAGTGGCAGGAGCCGCTAAACTTACTGGATCAGCAGTAGGATTTAATATCCATGGGTTTATACTCTCAGATGTAGGCGTCGTCACGACCAGATTAAGATCATTTACGAGTGCTTTAGTAGTCAGTGGAGTGGCTTCTTTATCCGACCAGTACAACATCATCCTTACCTGTTTAGTATTAGGAGGAACGGAAACTGTATGAGTATTAGAATCTCCTTGTCCGATGTTAGAGGATAAATAACGCTGATCTTCCAGTAATCGCACGGCACGATAAGCATTTAAATGCCCCCATCCAGTCCTATAATCTGGGCCTTCGTTTTCTAAATCATTGGCAGTGTTTAATAAAGTAGCTTTAATCAAAGCGGACTCTGGATTTACACCTCCATTTAATTCTTTATAGGCTTGATAGAGCTGAGAAGCTGTTCCCATAACACACGGTGCCGCAGCAGATGTTCCCCCAAAAGCATCATACTGATTATCCTGAAAAGTAGATACTTGTTCAGCTCCATGAGCCGCAATATCTGGTTTTATACGACCATCAAAAGCAGGACCTCGACTACTAGAATTTACTAAGGTTCCATCCTTTGCTAAATTAGCAGTAGTCATTACATTCTTACCTTGCTTATGACCTCCTGTAATATTTCCCCACTGATCTCCAGCACCATAATCACAATCTAGATTATTAGAATTACCAGCTGAGAAGACATGTAATAAAGAAGGGTTTTCCGAAGTTTGCAGATCGACCGTCTCACTTACTGCAGTATATCCTGCATTACATCCATTACTGTAAGAAGAATTAGTAATCATAACACTATCCGTAAGGTGCAGATCTAAAGTATTATCTAAGAAACTCGCATCATAGTCTAGAATGTAAAGAAATGCTCCTTTTGCTGCTCCTTTATAACGAGGATCTAGATTACCCGCAGCACCAGCCATTCCCGCTACACCATCTCCATGTGTGCCTGAAACATCACTGGAACTTTCATTATTCAATCTACCGTGAAAATCAATATGTGGTCCTACATCTCCATCATCTCTTACCATAATATTTATACCAGTACCATCGTAATGTCTACCTGCAGGATAGTCAGAATCTATCATATTATTACGATGTAGTCCTCTTCCTATCCGATCCTCTGGCATCCCTGGATCGGTAAGCTGAGAAAAATAATTAAACTGAGGCATCTTAATCACTTTGTCTAATTGATCTTCTGAAATACTGATATGAATGAGATGGATAAAATCAGGAGCCTTTAAAACTTTAATATTATTCTGAGCACATAAATCTAAAATTTGTGCTCTGTCTATATCAGAATAATATCTAGCAGAAAGGGAAATTTGATCTCCGGATCGAGACCATTTATCAAAAGATCTACTAGCTACCTCTGTAGTTATCTTCCAATCTTGTTTTATTTTAGAAATTGCTCTAATCGACAGACCTGTAAGAATATCCTCATTTATATCAGCAGGGATACTAGCGATATAAGCCTTATTAGGAATGTAATCTATAAGTTCTATTCCCGCTTCTTTGATTTTTTCTTGTAATACCCGATCTGGTATATTATAGAACTGTATAAGACGATAAAATCTACCATTGACTATTTCAGAACCTGTAGAAATATCTCTAAAATTTACATTAGGAGCTAGACTAATGACCTCAGTCCTCATCATAATATCATAAGGATCACTTTCTAATTGGGCGAAAGCCCCATTACTTAAAATTGTAGAAAAAAAGAAAAGTAGGCTAATAACTCTTACGGGATAACTACGGTTCATATCTTATCTTGATGGTTTAGAATATAGGCTTTAAGATAGGATAATTACCGATACTAGATGGCAATAAATATGTCATCATGACTACTTAGCCAAAATTAAGTCATGGTATTTATACCAACAGCCTCTATAAAAGTCTACCGAATGGCAGTTTTTTAAAATTTAAAGATAAATATAGTTTTGGCTTTTATTTTAACGCTTGTGCGAGATCCTTTTTAAGATCATCAATATCTTCAATACCTACGCTAAGTCTAATTAAGGAATCTGTCAATCCCACTTTTAGTCTTTCTTTTCTGGGAATGGATCCATGTGTCATAGTAGCAGGATGACCGATCAGAGATTCTACACCTCCTAGAGATTCTGCAAGCGTAAAAATGGCCGTCTTTTTCAGCACTTTACTAGCCGCAGATTTTGTGTTTACTTTAAGATCAAAAGACACCATACCTCCAAAATCACTCATCTGTGTCTTAGCCACTTTATGATTAGGATGTGTCTTTATTCCAGGGTAATATACATTGGCTACTTTTTTGTTTTTCAACAAAAATTCTACAATCTCTTTTGCATTTTCGCAAGCTCTCTGCATTCTCAAATGAAGTGTTTTTATTCCTCTCAATATTAGAAAACAGTCTTGTGGTCCGGGAATCGCTCCAGCTGCATTTTGTATAAAATATAATTTCTCTGCAAGAGTATCATCCTTTACAATTACAGCACCATGGATTACATCTGAGTGACCACCGATATATTTTGTAGCCGAATGCATAACGATATCCGCACCTAGGTCTAATGGGTTTTGTAAATACGGCGAAGCAAAAGTATTATCTATACAAACTAGAATATCTTTTCTTTTTACCGAATTAACCACCTTTTTTATGTCGATAATATTAAGCATCGGATTAGTCGGCGTTTCTACCCATATCATCTTAGTCTGATCACATATTAAGGACTCTATTTTTTTAGTATCGCCCATACCTACATAATGAAACTTGATGCCGTACTTACTAAAAATCTGGTTCATCAGTCTATATGATCCACCATACAAATCATTAGTAGAGATCACCTCGTCTCCAGGTGAGAGCATTTTTAGTATCGCATCTAATGCAGCGAGTCCACTACCAAAACAAATTCCATATTTACCATTTTCTAAAGCCGCTAGATTTTTTTGCAAAACATCTCTTGTAGGATTTTGGGTGCGAGCATACTGGAATCCTTTATGCTTACCTGGGGCATCTTGCACAAAAGTTGAGGTTTGGAATATCGGAGTCATCACCGCTCCAGTTCCTATATCTGGACTAATACCCGCATGGATTACTTTAGTTGCAAACTTCATTTGATCATTTTTTTTCATCGTTTAGATTCCTATTATTAAATGCAAAAAATTGTAGAACTATTTAGACTAAAGATAATAGCATATATCAGTAATTTTCTATTACGTTCTTTTGGCTTTCGCCAATGTCTATCTTTCTATTTTGCAAATTCTGACCACCTCACAAATTAACTTAACGCAGATTAGATTTTCTGAGCAATAACTTCTATCATGCTCGGTCCCATAAAATTAGAGCCCGGAATTTTTTCCAACTCTTCAAAATCTTGTAATGCCTCATCCATAGTGGACTGGTCGATGAGTCCCATTTCCATAACCTTAGGAAGATAAATACTAAAGAAAGTTTTAGGCCAGTGCCATGCGAGATCATCTGTAGTGGCTAATTTATTCATTTTACGGATACTGTTTACTTTGTATCCTTGTGCAGTAAAAATTGCAGGTAATCGTCTACCTACATTTATCTCCCCTTCCATATCTGTAAAACTTTTATACGCTGCAGCGATACCTTTAGTGAGACCAGATAATCTAGGTTCTATTTGCAAAGTACTCCAGTCATAATATTCTTGGATAACTATTTTACCATTAGGTTTTAATGCCTTTTTTAATTTTTCTATGATCTCCTCTGGATTAGGAATCCACGCCATTGCCCATCTGCAGTAAATCCTATCAATAGAATCATCCTCTAGTTGCATATTATCAAAATCAGAATGCAATAAAGTAATATTTAGATCGTGGAATTTAGAAAGAGCGGATAAATAATCGATGTAGTGTTTAGACTTGTCTATTCCGATAACCTTACCTTCTGGTCCTGCCATATAAGCCAGTTCCACGGTACAAAACCCAGGACCACATCCTAAATCTAAAAAAGTTTGTCCCTTAGAAAACTGAGCAGATCTCCAGCCTATACGAGCTTCCTCTGACCATACCTGATGCTGAAATCCTAATCTCCATAACTCCTCTTTATCAGTTCCTAGTATGTATTGATTTTGATCTTGTGTACTCATTCTACTTTTAATTTTTA
>CALLXF010000067.1 GCA_938015805.1 uncultured Saprospiraceae bacterium
GTTTTTTCTGATGTTATTTTATCTTTTAGTTTCTGGATCTTTTCTTTATCATACGGATTATGCTTTAGCAACTTCTTAAGATAGGAAATGATATTACGATAATTCTCTCTGTGATATCCCAGTACTTTATTCCTGATGATATACATTTCCATACTATCTAAATGTGAGTACAGTAAGCTATCCTCATCCAGCTCGTAATAGATTTTTGCTTGTAATGTTTTTGCCGCAAGATTAATCAAGTGATCCTTAAAATCTGCTTCTATTATATTTTCTAATGCTGCATCGAGTTGTTGCTGATTATAATTGATCAAAGCTCGATTAAAATGATAAGCTGCTTTTTTATCTGCCTTACTGAGATGATCTCTATTAGTCTCGGTAAAATCTTCTGCCCATTTAAAATCTCCAACCCTGATCGCCATCATGGCTATATTCCGATATGTATATCTGGTGATCTTATTATTGATCATGAGTGATTTATTATCTAATGCTTCCTGATACATATCTAATCCGATCCGCCCAAAATCTTTATCTCCTTTATTTAGTTTCTTTATACAAACATTTATGCCCAGAAGATAAATAGTCCTCAACTCCTCTCTTTTAAAAAATCGTTGAAATTTTTTTAAACGTTTTCTAAAAAGATTAAAACGATCTATATCATCAGGATCTTTTAGCATGAGATAACAACTATGATAAATAGCTAATGCTGGATATTTACTTATATCGCAATCATCTATACGTTTTAGTATTTCTTCTATATTTCCCAGATCATAGTCTATTTTATAAACCGCCTGATGAGCGATAGCACTACAAATAAATTTTAGCTTTTTCGCATAGTAAGCTATATCCGTCTGATCTAGTATAGACTGGATATTTAAATCCTGATTACGCTTCTGCGAAATAAGCAATTCGTATTTTTCTGCTTCTATTATTGTTTTTTCATCTAGAAAATCTACATCCTGGATTTCTGCATTTTTTATTATCCCTTGTACTTTTTTAAGTTGAGATTGGTAATGCTTAGGAAGCGATTTTGACTTGTAGATATTTAGTAAAGTAGTAGCTTTTAAAATATCTCTATTTCCTATTTCTTTCTCAAATAATAAATGTTCTATATTCTTAAATAACTGACTGATACAAAGTCTTAATTTCTGGTCATTAAATTTCTGACCTGGAAAAACATTGGCGAAAGCCGCCTGCTTACTGTGATCTGTTAATTTACTTGTTAAAATAAGCTGGAAATGATTCCATAACTTTTGCTGAGTGTAGCTTTGAGACGGTGATTGATGGATACGCTGAGAAATAAAATCTATTTCCTTAGGAGTAAAAGTGTTTAAAAGTTGATATAGCTTAGTATCTCTCATTGTACAATTATATGTCTCATTAAACTGATTATCAGTGATTTAAAAAATAAAAAGTTATTGTAAAAATGTACAATATACCATATTTGTTGTTTTAATTACATTTATTTAGGTTGATATTTACAGTATGAACCCAACTCATGAACATATTAATCCTAGAATTATGAAAAACTACAGTCGATTCGTAACCACCCTTGCGATTATTTTTACACTTTCTATTGGGCTTAAAGCCCAATGTTCATTGCAGTGCAATCAACAAGTCATGATAGAAATGGGCCAAACTGGTGAAACTATTCTAAATATTGGAGATTTAATTCAAATTGATGAAACAGCGTGCCCTAATCAAGATCTTAGTATTACCATTAATGGCATCGGTCTTACTACTTCGGTAACTGTTAATTCGCAAATTCCAGCAAATTTAGCAGAGGGATTTTATGCATTTGATATTACCGTATCGGGGACTGGAGAATCTTGCCAAGGCAGTTTTATTATCTCTGACTCAACGCCTTGCATAGACACTCTTTTCTTAGATATAGGTGATGCAATCGGAATAGACCAAATAGAAGTACCCGTAACTGCTTTGAATGCTATGCAAATAACTTCTATGCAATATACTCATGTATACGACGGGACTATTTTAGTCTTTAATGATGTTATTCCAGGTGCACTTACTAATTTATCGGCATCTGCAAATTTTTTCGAAATAAACCCAGGTCGCTTAAATTTTTCATGGTTTGATACTGGTGGTGGAACTAACCCAGCTACATTTAATAATAATACGGTTTTGTACACATTGGTTTTTGACCTCGTGGCTAATGGCAGTTCCACGATCACTATCGATCCTAACGAACCCAGTATCATGCAAGAAGTGATCAATCAAAATTTTGAAGAAGTTTGTTTAAACTATGGCGAAGGTAACATAACGGGTAACGGAGGTTTTATCAATGGCAGCATCCTCAGAAATGATTTACTAGATTGCTCAGGAAATAATACCGTTCCGATGCATGACTGGATTGTAGAATTAAGTAATACAACTAACCAATATATCGTAAATACAAAATCTGATGGTAGCTATTCTAGAGTAGTAGCTCCAGGAGATTATACAGTCACTGCATATCCATCTAATCACTTATGGAATATCTGTAATAATGATATAAATGCGAGTGTACCGACTATTGGTTCGGAAGCGACTATTGACTTTTCCGCTTCTGCGACGATATCATGTCCTCTGCTAACAATCGGCGTATCTACCCCATTTGTTAGAAGATGTTTTGAGAACACTTACACGATTAATTTATGCAATACGGGTACAGTGGCGGAGGAAGATGTATATGTAGAGATAGAATTACAAGACAATTTAAATTTCTTAGGCTCATCATGGTCAGATTTTAATATAAATGGCCAGCTGATCACTTTTAACGTAGGAGAGATGGACTTGGGTTGTATAAACATTTATTTCCAAGCAGAAGCTAGCTGTGAGTCCGAACTAGGAGAATCTCACTGTGTATATGCAGAAGTGTTTCCTCAGACTAGATGCGGAGAGGCTTTACAAAATTACGATGGTCCTATCATAGAAGTAAGCGGTTACTGTGATGCTGACAGTGCTCGATTTGTAATCGAAAACACAGGAGTACAAGACATGATTTTAACTTCTGATTTCATCGTTGTAGAAGATGACGTAATGACTCAGGAAGAGCCTTTTATTTTAGATGCACTGAGTTCTACTGAGGTTGCCTTACCGGCGAATGGAAGTACCTACCGAGTGACAGCTTTACAAGATCCAGCTTTTCCACTGTGGGCAGAATCTACTTTTGGGTTAGAGGGTTGTGGAACAGATACTAATGGTACGTTCTCCACTGGATTTATAAATGATTTTTCATCTGGAGATTATTTCTCATACACTGATATCGACTGTCAGGAAAATATCGGCTCTTATGATCCCAATGACAAAACAGTTTATCCAGAAGGTTACGGAGAAGAAAATTTAGTTAAGAATAATCAAACTTTAGATTATAAAATCAGATTCCAGAATACTGGTACAGACACAGCTTTCTTAGTTGTGGTAGTTGATACTTTATCAGAGTTATTAGATATCACGACATTAAAAAGAACAGCTGCCAGTCATCCTTACACATTATCTGTAGAAGACAGGGCACTCAAGTTTAGATTTGAAAACATCTTACTTCCAGATAGCACAACTAACGAAGTAGCATCACACGGGTTTATCAGTTTTAAAGTAGATATGATTGCTGATCTGGCGGATGATAGTCTAATAGAAAATAATGCTGATATCTATTTTGATTTTAATGATCCGATACGTACTAATACAGAGACTTTAAAAATCGGATCTGATTTTATTGAGGATATAACTTTAAATACAGAAGATAAGAATATAGAATTACTAGATTTAAATTTAAGCCCTAATCCTACGAGAGCAGATGGCATTATTGCATTTAAAGGATTAGAAGATTACACAGAAATATCAATGGGCGTTTTCGATGTAGCAGGAAAGGAAATCATAGTTGGAAAATTAGATGATTTCAAATTTGACCTCTCTACTACATCCATCAAATCTGGTGCCTACTATATAAGACTTATGAGCAGCGATGCAACACTATTGTATGGTGGAAAGCTTATTATACAGTAGTCCCATGAACAGATTTGTTTACGAGGTCTTCGGGTTTTTCCGGAGACCTTTTTTTATTCTTACACACTAAAATGCTAAAACCTCAAAATTATCGTTTACTTTAGAATAGTCAATATCACTACTATCGATGAAGAATAAAATCTCTGTGATTTTCCTTGCTGTATTATTTTGTGCTTATCAAACTCATGCCCAAAATGATGAAGACCAGAATATATATAAAAACGATGTCAGTATAAATATTACTGCACTACTAGGAAATGCCTTAAGCATAAATGATGATGACACTGGTGTTCCATATGCGTTAAGCTATAGAAGAATTTTTAACGGATGGGGACTAAGAATAAGTGCTGCTGGAAACATTTCTAATTCTACTGTTAACGAATTTGGATTTAGATCTGATCTTAAAAAATCAGATACTGAACTGCGTCTGGGATATGAACGAATACATAATCTGTCACAGCGTTTTACAATAACATATGGATTAGATATTACTGGAAGTTATCTCTCCGAAAAGTCAGAAGTATTTGGTCAAGGTGGCTCCTTTTCTCAAAATCAAATACAGTGGCTCGCTGGCGGAGGTCCAGCGATACGATTTATGTACCACTTAAATAAACGGATCATCTTCCATACAGAAAGTTCTATGTATTTTACAGCCGGACAAAGTAGTACTGAAAATTTTAACTCTTCAATACCTAATAGAAATGAAGATTTATTCTTCATGGATCTAGCCATGCCTCAAGCTCTTTTTATAACTATCGCTTTTTAAATCATGAATTATTATAAAGCAGTTTTTATTCTGATTTTCTTAAGTGGTTATTTACAGACTTCCATTGCACAATCAGAATTAGATAAGGAGTACGACATAAAAATCGATACATCAGAATACTACGAAGCAGAAGAATTTTACTTTTCTCGGCAGCGAGAAGTAGGCCTAGACTTTACCCCTTTGATCAGTAAATTAATACCTTTTAATCTTACAGAAACAGAGCAACAGCTAGTAGGATTAAGATATAAAAGGTACCGTAGGACACATGCATTTCGTATGAGCCTGGGAGCAAGTTTAAAGTCAACATCTGACCAATTTGATAACTTCTTTTTCTTTTCCATAGGATACGAAAAGCGTAAAAGCGTTGCCCGCAAATGGAGCTATACCACAGGAATAGAGTTTGTTGTTTTCTTTGAAGAGAGCCCAACATTTCGTGATGAAAATTTTACTGGTCTTAGTAAGTTATATGGATTTGAATATAATATATCAGATCAGATTTTTGTGGCTACAGAAGCGAGCTTGTCCTTTCTTTTTGGAGATGATGGCAATAGATTAACCTTAAATGTTCCTCAAAGCATCTTTTTGTTTGTTCGATTTTAATATTTAAGGTCATGTTAAGGTCATTAAAACACACACAATTATAGATTTTTTGCGTTATCTTAATAATTAATCACTAAATACAATCCATAAATGAGAAAATCATACTATCTACTTCTGGCTATTTTTGCTGTTGCCATATTTAGTTGTACAGAATCTTCTGACAAACCTGATATCCTGGTAAAACAGTTAAATCTCTCTACGGACTATAATTACAGTAACATCCACTTACCGGCGGGTGTAGGTTTTGCAGGTGCTTTTAATAACTTCGAATTTGATCCAGTTAATGGTTCTATCATTTTTGAGGAACCGTTACACATAACAGATAAAGGAGCGGCACTAGGAAGAGTCTTATTCTATGACGAAAATCTATCTATAAATAATACTATATCATGCGGATCATGTCATCATCAAGAACTAGCTTTTACGGATGGCTTAAAGTTTAGTCCTGGATTTGAGGGAAATATAACCCATAGGAACACAATGGCTTTCGCCAATCCAATTTCCCAAAACAATTTATTCTGGGATTCAAGATCTTTTTCTATAATTGACCTCTCCTTAAAACCAGTCCAAAACCATATAGAGATGGGAATGGAAAATTTAGACTACTTAACAGAGAAATTAAATCGTATCGAATACTACCCTGATTTATTCCAAGAAGCTTTTGGAGATAAAGAGATTACAGAAGAAAGAATATCTAAAGCGATGGCGGAGTTTATAGGTTCGATCACAACATCCAGAGCAAAAGTAGACCAAGGAAATTTATCCACTGTAGAAGAGATCGGTAGAGAAATTTTCTTTAGTAGTAGAGCCATGTGTAGTCAGTGTCACGGCGGCGGAAATTTTGCTGCACAGGATGGCCCTGGAGATCCTTATGGAGGCGGCGGAGAATTTGGAGGAGGAGAAGACTTAAAAGGAACAACTAATATCGGTTTAGAACTAGTATATCAGGATGAAGGGAAAGGAAATGGTAGTTTTAAAATTCCCAGTCTGAGAAACATCGCAGTTACAGGACCTTATATGCATGACGGAAGATTTACTACGCTTGAAGAAGTAATAGACCATTATAGTGCAGGTATTAAACCTCATGCAAATTTAGATTCTAAATTAATAGATGCGGATGGCAGCCCTGTAAGAATGAATTTTACGGGTGCAGAAAAAACAGCTCTTATCGCTTTTATGAATGCCATGACAGATGAAGAAATGCTTACGGATCCTAAATACAGTAATCCATTTGAATAGTTTCCAGTCAGTATAAAAAATAAGAAAAGGGCGATCAAAATTGATTGCCTTTTTTTCTTTCCTTAGTTGGTAAAAACTTTTGATTACTGATTGAATTAAAGGTAGAGCCCAGAATCATACTACCAATAAAATCTTACTAATACAAGAGCAGTCCGACTAAGTAGAGCTTTTTGGATATAAGGTAAACTGTAGACATCAGTGGCTTCATCGTACTCAACGTAGTACTCCCGAGCTACATAATTTTTTCGACCCAATATATTTAATATTGAACACGAAATTTCTAATTGTGATCCTTCTATCCGATTGAAATCAAATCGATAGGCCGCACTGAGGTCTAGTCTTATGTACGCATTAAGTCTTTGGCTATTAAATGAATCATAACTTCTAAAGTATAAGAATGGATATTCCGCATCAGGGTCTTCTTCATTAAAGGTAAGACTGGCTTGAGAGTAAGGCAACCCTGAATGATAAGTGCTATTCAGTGACAACTGAAAATTTCTATACCTATAACTGTTTACAAAACTCAGATTATGACGGATATCATTAGGAGCAGTAAAAGAATTCTCAGAGATATCTGCAAAATCATAATCCGCAAAACCCAGCGAATAACTTAACCATGTATTATAATGAGCATTCCATCTCTTTTTTAATAATAGATCTAGGCCAAAAACTTTAGATGACCCTTTAGAAAAACCATTCTCCTCAGTAATAACCTGTAATTGTGGCGATACCGTACTTATATTACTAGTTAGGTTATAGTAAGTGTCTACATCAAAAAGCCACTTTCCTTTCTGATAGAGAAATCCAGCAGATAATTTATTAGCGGTTTGAGATAATGACTCTCCTGCAGCATTAAGAATCCATAGAGGATTGTCTACTTTAATTTGGTATGCACCGACATTTGTTATTTGACTTATAAACTGATGATAGATACCTGCATCCGCCTTTAGTATTAGATTTTTATTAAGAGCATAACGTAGGTTTATTCGAGGAGAATGAAACCAACTATTTAATTCTTGATAATAGCCAGAGCGATTACCTGCATCGATTTGTAAATTCTTATTTGTATAGGAAATCGATTGAAATAAATTATGAAAACGGGCACGCTCAAACTCTATTGGTATAAATTCGACATCAAAGTCTATATCCTCTCCTAAGTCTAATCTTACATCTTTGACATTATATTCATAACCAAAGTTCATTTTTAATTTTGATCCTAATCTCAAGTCATTAGAAAAAGTTGCACTCTGTTCCTCTATACTATTGATTTGATCATTAGAATTGAGAACTACAGCATTTTCGGACTGGCTTTTATAATAAGCATTGTCATAAGCTGATTGATAAAGTGAAAGTTTACTAGACCAATCATTTGTAATTTTTACCGTTGTTTCAAGACTTACAATTTGAGTGCTTAGGTCGATCTTATCTTCCGACAAAATGGGATCCTCATTTGGTTCAAACAAATAATTAAAATCTTGAGCATTACGATAAAAACCACCATTAACCATCAGTCGATCAAAGGGCCTGTAAAGTAATTTCGCATTCCAATCAGAATAAGCCAATGTCTGCTCCGTCCTAATAGGATTTGAAAAATTCTTCTGTTCATCAATGATAGAAAACTGGAACACCTTATCCGTGTAACTTTTTAAGGTAGGCGAATTAAATATTTCATTGATGCTTTGACGTCCGGCAATTTGCAGTGTCAGTCTTTCTTTTAAAATAGGGATGGAAAAATTACTATGCAGCTCAGTAAACGAAGTCCCTACACTTCCCCGAAAATCACCTTTTAAATCATCTGACAATGAAATATCTAGTATTCCTCCGACACGATTATCATATTTAGGATCATAGGCTCCTTTGTAAATACTTACATTTTCTATTGAGAATGGATTAATCGCAGAGATCATCCCAAAAACATGACCTGAATTATAAAGAGGCACCCCTTCCCATAATACAAGATTTTGACCTGGATTACTTCCTCTTATTTGAAGATTAGAAGCACTGTCATCTATACTATTTATGCCGGGAAGCAACTGAGCAGTTTTTAAAACATCATGCTCTACATTAGAATGACTTTTAGACAGTTGATCAAAATCTAAATGGAAAGCTGTAAACTCTTCTCCTAACGAAATCCCATCAAGCAAATAATCACTAATTATTATCTCTCCACCAAAAACATTTTCATCAATCTCCATACCCCACTTAAGGCAGTCTTTATTCTTAGTGTCTTGCAATGAAAATCGAATAGTCTGATATCCTAAATAAGAAATTTCAATCTTTTGGTTTTTATCCGCTTTACATTCGAATTCAAAATATCCCGAAAGATCAGATTGCGTTCCGAGTATAGAATCTACCATCGTAATATTTGCAGCGACTAATGGCTCCTGAGTTAACATATCTATGAGCGTCCCGCAAATACGATAAATTTGAGGACTTGGATAATAGACTAAAATTGTCTTGTCATCTATCTCATAATTAAACGGAGTACTATAAAAAACTTGATCTAAGACCTTGTCGATAACGGATATATTTATCTCCCCGATAAAGGAATACCCCTCAAGCAATACAGGATCATAATTAAAAATATAATCAGATTCGGATTCTATGAATTCGATAGCTTGTTGTAAAGTGAGTTGGTCTTGATTATTTTTTTCATCTTGAGCTAGAAGGAGACTACTACTGCTCATAAGAAGTACTGAAATAATTAAACGACTAATATTTAGAAAGCAACTATTCAATCACCACTGATTTTTTATCCTGACTAACGGTATAGCGTAAGTCTAATGGCTTACAGATACTGCGTAAGGCACTGTTTAAATCATCATGTCTAAAACTACCTGAAAAAATTCGATCGCTCGACTTTAGTTCTACAGTAATAGCATATTGTCTTTCGAGTTCTTTGCAGACTACTTTCAACTGATCATTATAGAATCGAGAAATTCCATTTTGCCAGGTAGGAAAAGTATTGTTAATGTTTTGATTTGCATTCATAGATCCATTAATAATACTTACCTCCTCACTCGCTGTTAAAATTGTGCTTTGATTCTCTGATTGCACTCGTACCCTTCCTTCGTAACATTCTACATATAAATTATCACCCCAGGCCCTAACATTAAACTGGGTACCTAATACAGTGATCATTCCATTAGGCGTGTTTACTATAAACGGAACACCTTTACTTACCTCGAACAATGCTTCTCCTTGAAGTTCGATCGTTCTCTCGGTAGACCAATCATTTTCATTATACCTTATCTTGGAACCATCATTTAACCATACTTCAGAATTATCTTCGAAAGCAAAATTTAAATTTCGTCCATTTTTAGCTTCTAAGGTTTTATCCTTATTCCCAAAAATAGTCATGAGTGCAAAAAGCGATAACCCAATGAAACCTAAAATAGCGATAACTCTAATCCATTTTACTCTCTTATTTTTTTGAGGCTTATCGCCAATATTATTTTTCATTTTTTGAAAACCAGCATCAGTATCGTATTTGGGCATTGACCACTGATCTACCTCATTTATCACTTGCTTTAATTCTCGCAAGGCATCAGCTCCTTCTATTGCTTCTAGTTCCGCATCATTGACTTGTCCACTGAGCCATTTTGCTAATATATCTTCCTTGTTTTTCATAGTTCTTGTATACTAAACAACTAAAGCATAAAAAACCCTACAGCTTTTTAGAAACTTTTCTTAATTCAACTAATGCCTTGTGCATTCTTTTCTCTATTGCCTTGACAGATAAATCAAGGTGATCCGCAATTTCTTTATACTTTATCTTATCAATACGATTCATTAGGAATACCACTCGCTGATCTTCAGGCAGTGCAGCAATGGCATTTTCTAACTTCTCTTTAAACTCTGCCTCTTCTAATAAATATTGCGGAGATTCCTGATTGATCTGGCTATGTCCTTGCTTCTCAAATTTCAAAACTATCTTCTGATGTTTTACTTGATTAAGAAAAGTATTATTTGCTACTGTATATAAAAACGACTTTGCCTTTTCTACAGCTACTTTTGCACACTCCTTCCATAGTGTCGCAAAGGCATCTTGCATGATGTCCTCCGCACCTTTATAATTTCCAGATTTATAATAGATAAAATTTATAAGCGATGCAGAATGATCACTAAATATATTTTTAAAAACGGCTTCCTCACAAACTGATTTAGACATAAGTATGGTTGTTCCTTACTATCCAAATGTACCTGTAATACTTCATGATTTCATAAATGACGCTTTAATTCTATACCCTCATTAAGAATTATTTTAAATCTACGGTAGGGTTTTTTATGACATGGTCGTTTCATTACCGTAAGAATAATTAACTGATTCAATTATACCCGTTTTTGAATCTCAAAAATTTATAAATATGAACAACAAAACAGCTTTTCAATTTAGATTGATTTCTTTCCTTCTCTTCACTTTACTTTGGACTACAGTCCAGGCACAAAGTGTAAAAGTTTTTATCCTCGCTGGCCAATCAAATATGCAAGGTCAAGGAGATATATTACCTGAAGATGTAACTGGAACGCTTAGTCAATATATGTCTACGGACCCTGATGAATTCTGGTATATCCAAGATGATGACGATGAATGGATAGAACGAGATGACGTATGGATTCTTTATAAGCAAGAAGACGGATCGGTCCTTACTGAAAATTTATCGGTAGGTCTCGGTGCCTCACAAAATCAAATAGGTCCAGAACTTGCATTTGGACATATCATTAGTGAAGAATCTGATAGTAGAGTCTTAATAGTAAAGACTGCCTGGGGAGGAAAGAGTCTTGCTGTCGACTTTAGACCACCTAGCTCCGAAGGCCAGACAGGGTTCTATTATAATCAAATGATCGCAGATGTTAATGAAGCAATAGAAAATATAGAACAGGACTTCCCCAATTTTGAGGCAGGTGGTGTAGTGGAGATAGCGGGCTTTTGTTGGTTTCAAGGTTGGAATGATGGCGATGAACTTGCATTTGCACAAGAATATGAACAGAACTTAAATAACCTTATTACAGATGTACGTAATGATCTACAGTCACCAGAGTTACCTTTTGTGGTGGCACTTACAGGTCATGGGGGTTATGATCTGGAACCTTCAGGAACATGGGTGGGAAATCTACAGGAACATGTCTTACCAGCACAAATAAATGCTATAGAAAATGGTGGCCATGCCCAAGTTGCTTATGTTGATACAAGAAATTTTTGGCCTGACCCTGAGCAATCGCCAGAAGAAGACTTTGGCTTCCACTGGTATAATAATGCAGAAAGTTTTCTCAGAATAGGTGCAGGATTAGGAGATGCCATGTTCGATCTACTGGGAGGAGAAGTGGATGATGAGGAAGAAGATGATCAAGGTGATAATACCTTTTGCAGCTGCGGTAATTGTGGACTGAGTCTTCATAATGCTTCAGATTCTAATCCATATGTCAGCGTACCATGTCTTGGTTCCGTAAGACCAAATACTAATGAGGCCTTACCTGCATCCTATAACTATGTTGAATATGTATTTCCAGAGCCAGATGATCAAGGCATATGTTTGGGTATTCAAAATGCAACAGCCAGTATAGAAGAAGTATTCATTGCCCAGACTCATAGACATCCGATAGGTCATCCACTACTCTTTACGATCGGCGAACGACCAGCTGTATTTCAGATGGCGGTCACGGGCACAGGAGCTGCACCTAACGTACAAGTCGAAGGGTTAATGAATGGAGTGAGTCTCGGTACGCTTTGTCTAAATGGACCTGCCATACTTAGCGAAAGTATCGATCTAGCATCAGCTAATTTTGAGGAGTACTTCTCAGTTACATTGCCTAAGTCATGGGTAAAAATTGGATTAGAGCTTAGACTTACAGCAGGTACTGCTACTCGTACACTTACTCAAGATGATCTACTTATTAGACCATATACAGAACTCAATTTAGTCGAAGTCGATATGGATATCATGGACTATAATCATGAGCCACACAGAACACCTATATATGAAAATTTCTTGCAAGAGCTCGCTTCAGCGATACCAGCAAGTGTTATTCGATTTGGTCAGTTTCCGGGTGACATTGTGATGCCAGAATTTGCCTTAAATAATCAAGAAGATAATACTGTAATTCTTAGCACCAATGACTCGGCTGGTGATAATAATGTCAATACTGGAATGATAAATTTTCAGGCCAACATATTAATAGATGTGATGAGACGATCCACAGGCGACACACCAAATACAGTTTATTTTGGGAATACACTTAACCTCGATCCAGGTGGATGGGGCGGTGGTGGCACCTTCGTTGGTTTTGAATATAATGATGTATTTATTCATGAGCTCGGACATGCGTTATCGCTCCCACATTGGGTAGAAGATTATAAAAGAGCTAATCCCAGTCCTGATCAATATGCTTATCCATTTGCGGGAGAAGAAGAAGAGGGATCAGGTCGAGGTGACACATGGAGTTTTAATCAAGCGACTTATCAGTTTGTAAGTCCTACTTGCCAGGATTCCTCAGGTGTGATAGGTACGGAGAGAAGTGATGCAATGCAGAGAGGATTTTACTGTGCAGAAAGTAGAACTAGCGGCAGAGGACCTTGGGATGGTTTTGGTGCTTTCTCAGCTATGGCCATGAGTAATTACCTTTTAGGGTCAACACCTCACTGGGGGCAAATAGAGGATCGTGGAGAGGTACATGATTTTCACTTCCGTGAAAATGATGGTTTCCCAATCACTACGATCGTTAATGGAGAAAGAGTTTTTACTAGACATCCTTCTCAACCAGATAATACCAATATGGAGAACTATATAAAACTACCCGGAAAAGAACAGATCGAGCAAGATGCATATCTCATTTACGGAAGTGCTCATCCTAGTAATATGGACGCAAATATTATATACGAACCTATCCCATACAATGGTACCATATTACCTGTCATAGATCCTACAGATCCACAGATGTTCGCCACTCTTCAGAATATGAATTTTGAGGATGCTCCAGAATTTTACGGAAGAACACGTGACATCACTTTAAAATTGACCTACATAGATGGAACTACCACTCATGTATTGGTGCCTTTTCAGTCATTTGATCGAACAGGTACCTTTCCAGGTGAAAATGATAGACCGGCTTACTTTGCTGTCTCAGTTCCAGCCGATGAGCTCTTATGTAATGTAGAAATGTATCATAGAGATTTTGTTATCCTCGATGAATTAGATGGCGAACTCGGTAACATTAATGACGCTAACCAGAATATAACTGCAGCCAATTTTATGGAAGACGCCACGTTGATGGCAAGTTTAGACCACTCATGTAATTGCCCTGGGACACCAGGTTATATAGAACCAGGAACACCCTGTGACGATGGTAATCCCCTAACGGTAAATGACGTAGAAGATGGTTTCTGCAATTGTATCGGCGAAGTCATTGAACCTTGCGGATTTATTAAAAATGGTCAGTTTCAAGAAAGTACAGTCAATTGGTGGACTTGGGGAGCAGACATATCCTCTGACAATGGAGAAGCAAAAATTGAAAATATAGATTTTAATGATGCAGGTATAGCTCAAGGCTTTTACTCATTGAATCAAGGTGAGACATATAGAGTAAGTTTTGACGCGTATGCTGATGATCAGAGAGGTTTAGAACTAATAATCTATTTCGAAGAAGAAAATGATGACTCTTTCAATTTGGAAAATATTGAAATAGGAACCACCAAGGAAAACCACGAATATATCTTTACGGTGACGGAACCCAGTACTACCGCTGCTGCTCTGGAATTTAATTTTAGATTTAACACCAGCACCGTTTACATGGATAATATTTGCTTTGAGGAGCATTGCAGTGGCATAGAAGAGATCCCTTACAATGGAATCGATGATGATTGCGACCCGCTTACTCTTGATGATGACTTAGATCAGGATGGTTGGAATCTCATAAATGACTGTGACGATACTAATCCAAACGTACATCCTTTTCTAACAGAAATTCCATACAATGGCCTCGATGATGACTGTATTCCTGGAACATTGGACGATGATTTAGATCTAGACGGTTTCCTACTTGCTGACGATTGTGACGATACCAATCCAAACATAAATCCTGATCAAACGGAAGAACCATACAATGGAATTGATGATGACTGTAACTCCGCAACACTAGATGATGACATAGATCAAGATGGTTTTCCGTTAGCCCAAGATTGTAATGACAACGACCCCAACATTAACCCTAACGCAACTGATATTCCTGATAATGGAATAGATGAAGATTGTGATGGAAATGATTCCACTTCTATTGTTGATAATGATAACGATGGTTTTGGTTCTGATATCGATTGCGATGATTCTAATCCAGACATTAACCCTGATCAGATAGAAACTATTTATAATGGCTTAGATGACGATTGTGATCCAGCAACTTTAGATGACGACATTGATCAAGACGGTTTTCCGTTAGCCCAAGATTGTAATGACAACGACCCCAACATTAATCCTGATCAAAGTGAAATTATTTACAATGGTATAGATGACGATTGTGACTCCTCCACTTTAGATGATGATCTCGACCAAGATGGTTTTGTTCTAGCCGAAGATTGTGATGATGAAAATCCAGGAATCAATCCTGACGCTGAAGAAATACTTAACAATGGCATTGATGAAAATTGTGACGGAGTGGATTCAGTAAGTTCAACAAAAGATATGTCTGAAACTAGAATTAGAATATATCCAAACCCAACTACTGATTTAATAAATATCGAGATAGGAGGCCAAATAAATTTCATAACTAAGTTGTTTACACTGGAAGGCAAACTTGTTAAATCAGAATCAAACTTGAAACAAATGAAGGTCGGATCCTTTACACAGGGAATGTATTTCCTGGAAATACTCGATCTAGACTCCAATCAAAAAACGGTCCATAGAATTATTATTAGTCAGTAAATTTTAGCCCATCATTTCAAGTAAAGGGCTGCATATTAAGCAGCCCTTTATCTATAAACTTCCA
>CALLXF010000068.1 GCA_938015805.1 uncultured Saprospiraceae bacterium
ACACCATCACGTAATCTTCTTACTTGCTTCATCTGTTTTACTCCACCGAAAATTACAGTATGTTTTAGATTAGTGTACTTACTATAATCCTTAATGCTCTCATCTATCTGTATGGCTAGTTCTCTAGTCGGTGTTACGATAAGTGATCTTAGTTTTGGTTTGCCTGGATTTTTCCCTTCTCTTTCGTGTATCAGTTGTATAATAGGGATAGAAAAGGCAGCTGTTTTTCCAGTACCCGTTTGGGCAACACCTAATACATCTTTTCTTTTAAGCACGATAGGAATCGCTTTCTCCTGTATCGGAGTAGGTTCCTCGTAATTCTTATCACGTAATGCTTTTAATATTGGATCAATGATCTCTAATTCTTCAAATCTCATAACTCTTATTTAATCTCTATGATTTCCCTTAGGATATAATGTGGAGATCATTTATCCCGCAAAGATAATATTATAATTGGATGTAATATGTTATACCCCTTTTGGTCTTATTTATGGGTTAGTTTACACATACAAAGTGGTGAATTGGGAGCAACTCTAATTTAATAATGATGCATACGGATTAGTGTAATTAGATTCATTCGCCGAAAGGCAAATCTTTAATAAACGTCGCGACTTCTCCCGCCCATAACTGATAAGTAAGAGCACTGGGATGTACTCCGTCACTAAAAAAATCATCTACCTTATACTTCCCGTCTAGTTTGTCTACCCATAGTGCTAACTGGAGGACCTCATCCATATAATAGACGTTATTATATTTTTTTACGACTTGCGTCAATGCCTCTCCGTGGAATTCTACGAGCCTTCCGATGGTCCACTTGACTACATTTGTAAAAGCGGGAAATTCTTTTATCGGTGGCATATTAGTGAATATGAGAATAGTATTTGGAAATTTAGATTTTAGCACTCGGATTAGTATGTCTATATCAGATGCCCATTTACTGACTCTATTTAGTGTAAACGCATCATTACCTCCTAGTCCGATGACGATAATGTCGGGACGACCTTCTATTTTTTCTACTAGGCGATCGGTAACTTTTTTTGCAGTGTATCCTGATTTTGCAATGACCTTCCAGTGGACCTTTTTTTGGAGATGAATAGATAGTTTTTGGGCTAGGGTTCCGGTAAAACCATTTTTATGGAAATCTACTCCGACACCTGCGATAGTAGATTCTCCTAATGTGACTAAATATAACTCATCAGTAAAATGGGAGTTAGTTACTCCTTCAGGATTTTTTGCTTCTGGTAATCTGGGCACTTTTTTACGGATTGACTTGCCCTGATAAATTAAGATGGGAAGTAGAGCTAGCGATAAAATGCGATTTAGAAGATGTTTTACTGGAAACATACAGCAAGTATACTAAAGAGATATTAATGTAAAGAGAAGAAAACATAGTAATAATTATTAGCGAAAATCCGCTTTCCCTGCTGGCCCAAAATATTTATATAATTATATTTGTACTCATTGATCTCAATAGATAAAAATCATATCGTCTCACCTGTCCAGAAACCCATAGTACACAGTAAATGGTTAACCCTGTCTCCTGTGTTAGGCATAACCACTTATCTTATATTGTTTTTAGTTGCAAAAGGTAAATATGCTGGAGGATTAGAGGAATATCATTTAGATAGACACCTGTTATGTGATATGATGGAAAGCATCAGCACTGGAGGATATAAAAATGATGCTAGGTTGATTGCGGTTATAGGTCATACTTTTTTATTTATTGGGATGACGATTTTCTTTTATATACTTCCGTCTATTTTTAGAAGGAATAATATTAATACTAAGATTTTTCAGTCGTTGGGGATGCTATCCATGTTTCTATTTTTGTTTTTATCTACTGGATATCATGACGAATTTGTGGTAGTGGCAGGATCTTTAGCGACAATATCTGCTATTCCTCTAATGATCGAGTATGCAAAATCCTCCTTTTCTTATCATAAATTTCTTGCGATTCTTTGTCTTTTAATGAGTATCGTGGTGTTTATAATCTACCAGTCTAAAATAGGTATCGACTATTTGCCTGTTTTTCAAAAAGTAGTTTTTGCAATGGATTCTATCTGGGTTTTTCTGGTGTGTGCAGAAATCGGAAAAAAAGTATAAGGATAATACGACCTTTTATCTAACTAGACATCTATATTTTTAAAATGCCCATTCATACTGATTTTCTTTTTCATTAGATCTAGGTTTTGTACCATCGGTAACATGTGTCTCAGATGATCTAGGATAAACTGCTGTCTTTCCAGTTCGGTTGTGAGTTCTAAAACAGCTATTTCCTGGTTTTGAGACAGTCCTATTTTATGTACGATTTGATAAACTCTAAAAGTGATTTGATCTTCGTTGATCTCCTGTTTTACTTTCATAACAACGTAAAGTTTTTTTACGAGTTTTATGATTTCTTTACTTTTATTAAAATCAGGATTATCCTCATAGTCTTGGTAGATAATCTCGGCACCTGCATATAATTTTCCTGGAAGGGGATCTGTAAAATTTGATATCCTAAAAGACTGTAATCCTTTAGTAATGATATCCATACGACCGTCGGCGTATTGTCGATCTATTTCTACTACTTTGACTGTGGTACCTAATTGTAGCGGATGATTTTTCTGTATTACAGGAATCCCAAAAGGGAGATCTTGGCTAAAACAATCGCTAATAAGCTGCTGGTATCGCTTTTCAAAAATGTGTAGATTGACTTGCTCTTGCGGAAAGACAACTAGGTTTAGAGGGAACTGCGGTATCAGATTCATACCTATATAACGACATTAGTCCTTATCTGTTGAGAAAGTATTAAATAAAATAGCTTTTAGACCTCAATATTTATTCACATCATATTTTTGGTCATTCCTCAGATTATGCTTAGTGGTACATAATATTATAAGGCATCCGAGCCATGGGTTTATCCATCTGGAGTAATCTTTCCATATCTTTTACAGACTCCAAAAGCTTTTTTCCTTGAGGAGATGTAATCTCATAAGGATTTAAGGAAGCATTGGAATTTTGGTTAAATGCTTTGATTAGTTCCTTAAAAGGATCTTCTTCTATGGTCGGATATTCCACAATTTTAAATTCCTCAAGACCTGCTTTTTCAGCAGCTAAATTTATGGCATACTCTAGGTCTCCTAGTTGGTCGACTAGACCTAGGTCTTTTGCTTTTTTACCAGACCACACTCTACCTTGTGCTACCTCATCTACTTCTTCCACGGTCATTCCTCTTCCTGTAGCGACTCTACTGAGAAATTGCTGATAAAGATCATCTGTACTTTCCTGCATAAATTGCGCTTCTCGAGAATTAGGATCGTAGACAAAATTATTCATAAGAGCAAAATCATGTGTCTTTACAGTATCGAACTGGACACCGATTTTATCGGTCATCATCTCTTTCATATTAGGAAGCATGGAAAAAACTCCTATCGATCCTGTCAATGTGTTAGGAGAGGCCACGATAACATCAGAATTACAAGCAATATAGTATCCTCCAGATGCAGCATAGTCTCCCATCGATGTAATTACAGGTAGGCTATCTGCTTTAAGTTCTTCTATCTCATTCCAGATAATGTCAGAAGTGAGAGCACTTCCCCCTGGAGAGTTTACTCTAATTACGATGGCTTTAATATCATCTTTCTTTTTTATTCTTTCAAAAAGTTTTAGATATCTACTGTCGTCAATAGCACCTTTACTATCGTTATTATAACCGATTTCACCTTCTGCATAAACGATGGCTATCTTATTTTTTCCTTTCCCTTTTGGTAATTTCACTCGACTGATATATTTCTGAATACTGAGCTTTTCTATTTTTTTATTTTTCTCTAAGCCTACTTTTTTTCTTATCAGAGCATTGAAGTCATTGGCGTAAAGCAACTGATCGACTAGTTTATTTTCTAAACATAAATCATCTGTACGACCACCAAAATCATTTACGATATTATCTAATGAAGACTTATCTATATCTCGCAGAGTAGATAACTTTTCTAAGTAGACATCAAACATATCGTTTAAAAATGCCTTAGTTTGTTCTTTGTTTGGTTCGGACATTGACGTAAGTCTAAAAGGCTCAGTAGCACTTTTAAATTTTCCTGCATAATAGATGTCAAACTTAAAGCCGATTTTATCCATAACAGGTTTGAAAAAAGGAACTAAAGATCCAAAACCGACAAGTTCTATCATCCCGTTAGGATTTAGAAAAACACTATCCGCGGTAGCAGCCATAAGGTAGCCAGACTGAGTGTAATAATCGGCATAGGCATATACAAACTTGCCACTTTCTTTAAATTTTTCTACTTCGGTTACCAATTCCATAAGCGTCGACTGACCCACAGGGATGCTCTTAGAGCTTATGATAATTCCAGCAATTTTAGGATCGGTAGCAGCGTGAGCAATGGTCCGCTTTATAGTACGTAAACCAGGATAATCCTTTCCTTCAAAATCAAAATCTCCAGTATCGACATTATCTGTTTTTTCTGGAATAGCGTTACTGAAATCTAATTCTAAAACAGTAGAATTCTCTACTTCTGGTTTCAAGGAACTCATATATCCAAGGACGGCTATGCCGATTAAAAAGATAACTCCTAGAGCAAGTAAAGTTCCTAAACAAGAGGCAGTAAGAAATTTAAAAAATTGTTTCATTTTATATACTATCTAAAATGTAAAAATACCTCTTTTAATATCAATGGTGCTAATAATTAGACAAAGCGATTATTAACACGGATTAGAGACCATATTTTATAAAGAAATGTTTAGCTTAATGAGCTGTAAGTGTGCAATTATTATAGTTAATTTACGCTCGCAATCGGAGCTATATTTTGAAAAGACCAATGACCAGGATTTTATACATTTTAGGATTTTTAATATGGTGTATCCCTACGGGTTTTTCCCAGATCCAAGTCATCAATGGAGCCACCGCTCCTTATAATGAACAGAATCTTATAGAAAATGTTTTTTTAGGAGATGGTGTTGAAGTGATGAATATTACACACTCAGGTGTGGATCGTGCCATAGGATATTTTTCTAACGGTATGGCTGATATCAATTTAGATAGAGGAATTATCATGTCGACGGGCCTGGTAGAAGATGCCATGGAACCTAATCAAACTCCCTTTCCAGCAAGTGGTTTTACATCTGGATTTTCTGTATCTGACCCTCAATTAGAATCGATAGCAACAGTTGCATTAGAGGATCAGAATGTGTACGAGATCAGTTTTATTCCGATTTCTGATACACTCAGGTTTAGATATATTTTTGCTTCGGAAGAATATCCAGAATTTGTTTGCAATGAATATAATGATGTATTTGGGTTTTTTATAAATGGACCTAGACCTGTAACTTTAGGAGGAGGGAATTACGACTGGTTAAATATTGCGAAAGTGCCAGATCCTTCTGATCCGACCGGTATGACTTTTTTAGATGTTCCCGTAAGTATTAATACAGTTAATAATGGGATTTTACCTGGATCGGGTGATTTATCAAACGGTTGTGATTTATCCTTTGGGCAATATTTTAATCAAGTGGATAATGGAGAATTACCCGTTTATAATGGGTACTTAGATGTTTTTGTGGCAGAGGCGATCGTAATACCATGCCAAGAGTACACTATAAAATTAGCCATTGGGGATGGTGGAGATAATATTTATGATTCAGCTGTTTTCTTAGAAGCTAAAAGTTTTGGGACGGCTTCATTAAGTTTAGAAGTACAGACAGAAAGTCTCGATGGTGGAGTAGCAGAAGGCTGTAATCCAGCTTCGATTAATTTTACAGTACCCACTGCAGTTAGCGCAAATCTAGATTTAGATTTTAATATTATTACTTCAGGACTAAGTGTGGCTGTCGCCGAAAATGGAGTCGATTATGAATTACTTTCTGATGATTTAGAAATATTGTCAGGAGAGTCTTCTGTAGGATTTGAACTCGTAGTTCTTGAGGATAATCAAATTGAAGGTGAAGAATTTTTTGTTTTTGATTACCAAAGAAATATCTGTAATAGGGATACTATTTATATCCGTCTGGTAGAGAATCAATTAGAGATGCCCGTCTTACCAGACGACCGAAGTATTTGTAGAGGGGAATCATCTATATTAGATACGGAGTTTCCGCCTTCTTTTATGATACCTGATCCGCCGACCTATAGAAACACCACAGAGTTAGTTATTGATCAGGATAATACTCCTTTTTATTCGGACATAACGGTATCAGGTATGGTGCCGGAGTTTCTTAATAAAAATGTAATCAAACAAATCTGTATCGATACATTAATACATATAACTCCGTATGATTTAGATTTATACTTACTAACCCCTGGAGGACAGATATTAGAATTATCCACGGATAACGGTTGGAGGGGTCCTGAACCTGATCTGATCGGATTAAATTTTATGCAGGTCGATACGTTTATTAATACATGCTTTTCGGTAGATGCTACGAGAAATATAAATAATGGAGATCCTGTAAAAGGTGATATTTTTAGTGATACGGAAACATATACGGGCTCGTTTTTACCAGAGGGAGTATGGATGGATTTATGGGATGGTAATTATCCGACTAATGGGACTTATAGATTACTGATTATAGATGATGATCCAGGTTTTAATACTGGTATCCTCAAATCTTGGTCAATATGTTTTTCTTCTGTTTATGAAATAAATTATGAGTGGTCCGCTGATCCAGCTGGAAGTCTTTCTTGTCTAAACTGCGAAGATCCTGTAGCTAGCCCGACTGAGAATACCACGTATTATTTAAGTGTAAAAGATTCATATGGTTGTACAGAGGTAGATTCTATAAGCATTACAATTTTAGAAACGCCAGAAGTATTGTCAAATCTTATTTGTAATGAAACAGATATTGGTCAGCTTACTTTTTCTTGGGATGCGGATGTAGATGCTAACTTTTATGAAGTAAGTATAGATGGTGGATTAACATGGGATAATATTGGCCTTGATCTGTTTTATATTGTCGATGGACTCAGTATGTCAGAGATTGTGGATTTCTGGGTCAGAGGTAGTAATATTTCTTGCCCAGGAGAAATAACTTCTTTACTATGTAGCCCAGGAAATTGTGCTATTCCTAATATTATACTCAGTGATCTAAATGAGGTAAGTTGTGCAGGAGGAAATGATGGAGATTTTACAATAATTGCCTCAGGGTCTACAGGGCCTTATTCTTATAATCTAGATGGAGAGATAAATAATACAGGAATATTTACTGGTCTTTCTGAGGGGGAATATACGATTGTTATTACAGATGATTTTGATTGCCAAGAAGATTTTATGGTTGTCGTAAACGAACCCGAACCTATAAACGGTGATTTTATAGTTGTAGATCAGCTAAAGTGCCATGGTGATAATGACGGAAGTCTTACAATGATGTTTACAACTGGAGACGGGCCTTTTGATTTTAGTTGGTCTGATGGACAGTCAGACTCGATCGCATTAAACTTAGCCTCCGATGTTTATACGGTAACTGTAACAGATAATAATAATTGCCAAAAAGAATTTACAACCACACTAGATCAGCCAGAGCCATTAAATATCACCCAAGTATTAGGGCATAATGTGTCTTGTTTTGGGATACAAGATGGCATCGGAGTTGTTTCTATTAGTGGAGGGGTATTGCCATATACATATTTATGGGAAGATGGAAGCGTTACCGATAGTTTAGCTAACATCGGTGTTGGAAATTATAGTGTAACTATCACTGATAACCTATTTTGTTCAGAGATCGCAGAAATAAACATAACGGAGCCAGATGTGCTTTCTGCCCAATTGGATTTTAGTCATTTGAGTTGTTTTGATTCTGTGGATGGAATGATCAGTGTAAATCCTATAGGAGGAACAGAGCCTTATTCTTTTGTTTGGAGCTCTGGACAGGTAACTTCTCAAATAAATAATTTAGAAGCGAGTAATTATACAGTCACCATAACGGATGCTAATATGTGTTCTATAGAATTAGAGCAAGAGATAATAGCCCCAAGTGAGATTAGTATAGGATTTAATGTAGGTCAGATAGAATGTTATGGCTCTGCTACTGGAGCTATCGCCATAAATGTATCAGGTGGGGATAGTAACTATTCTTATCAATGGCAAGGTGTAAATACAGTGCAGGTTTTTACATCTCAGAATATAAATGGACTAGTGGCCGATGAGTATTGTGTTACAGTAACAGATGGTGATAATTGTGCTTCCAGTTTATGTGCTACATTATCGGACCCAGATCAGATCATCGTTACAGAAGTTATAAGTAATGCAAGTTGTGCTGGAGGGACAGATGGTGCAGTAGACATAGATATCCAGGGTGGAAATCCACCATACGTTGTTGTATGGGTAGGTGAGACCTCACCTAATAATGAAGACTTGATAGATGTTGGAGCTGGCACTTATAATTTACAGATTACTGATAGTGATAACTGTAGCTTTACAGCCTCGTATGAGGTATTACAAGCTACAAGTATGACCATATCAGAGAGTGTAGTAGATGTACAATGTAAGGATGGGGAATCTGGAAGTATTACCCTTACTGTAGAAGGCGGTGTCGCACCTTATTTAATCTCTTGGAATGGACCAGGTAATTTTATCGGTTCGGGACCGGTGATTTTAAATCTTGATAACGGTACTTATAACGTAACCGTTTTAGATCAGAATAATTGTTCTTTCATTTCGTCCTACTCAGTAGAAGAGCCAGTTGAGTTTTTATCCTCATCTGTGGAAGATGCTTATGTATGTGGTGGTGATAATAATGGAACATTAAAAGTAGTAGCAGAAGGCGGAACCGCTCCTTATATCTATGAGTGGGATACTGGAGCATTAATAGATTCGATAAGTAATTTATCTGAGGGTATTTATAGTGTTACAATAACAGATGCACAGAATTGTACCCATATAAACTCTGCAAATATTATTTCTTTTCCTGAGCTGGAGATTGTCAGTTCGTCTGATGATGCCAGTTGTTTTGAGTTAAATAACGGGGTCGCTTCTATAGATACCATTTTGGTTGATGGGGAAATATTGGCTTTAAGCCAATTTAATTTTGCCTGGAATACAAGTCCCTTTCAGAATGGGTCTCAAGCGTTCAATCTAGAAGGAGACCAAAGCTATACTGTTACAATTTCTGACGAAAATGGATGTTCTTCCACCGTTGATATTTTTATAGGTCGTCCAGATCCATTAGAAATAGAACTCTTGCAATTAAAAGACCCTATTTGTTATAATGGAAACGATGGATTTATAGAGGTGAGTGGGTTAGGCGGTACTGCACCATATAGTTTTGTATGGAGTATAAATACAGGGACCCAGATGGATTCTTTAGCACAACAATTAAGGGCAGGGTCGTATTCTGTTACCATAACTGACTCCATGAACTGTACAGTATCAGCTTCATATAATCTATTTGAACCATCAGAAATAGTAAGGGATTTTATCTCAACGGATGTAAGCTGTTTTGGGTTTAATGATGGTACAGTCGAGCTAATGCTCGCAGGTGGAGGACCACCATATGAAATGATATGGTCCACTGGTGATACAGGTAATTTTATAGAAGGCCTGAGTAGTGCATGGTATTATGTTACAATAACTGATACTAATATGTGTACACTCGTAGACTCTGTTTTTATACCTCAAAGTGTACAGCCGATAAGCTTCTCTTACGATACAGAGGATGTAAGTTGTTACGGTGGTTTTGATGGGAGTATTTCTATTTTTCCAGAAGGCGGTAATGGAATTTACCAGTATAGTTTAGATGGAATAAATTATACAGGATCGTCGGTGCTGATCGGTTTAGAAGCGGGTATTTATAATATCTATGTAAAAGATCAGAATGGTTGTGAGTCCATAGTCAGAGATGTGGAAATAGATCAATATCCGGAAATAGTAATAGATATAGGTACCATAAAGGAAGTTCCTTATGGAGAAGATTTACAATTATTTCCAGAGGTTTTAAATGGGATAGGAGACCTCAGCTTTTTATGGACTTCAGCTTCTATTGATTTATTTAATTGCGATAATTGTTCTTTCCCGATTATTACTAATATAACAGAAAATATATTCACTACGCTTACAGTCACTGACGAAAACGGATGTGCCGCTGAGATCAGAATATCTATCATAACAATACTCGATAATTTTATAGATGTTCCTACAGGTTTTACTCCTGGTAGCGATGGAATAAACGACCTTCTTCATGTATATGGTAAATCAGGAATGATGGTTAAGGAGTTTTCCATTTATGATCGCTGGGGAGAAAAAATTTATTCTGCTAATGATTTTGAAACTAATGATACCACGATCGGATGGGACGGTTCTTTTAAAGGAGAACCCTTAAATCCGGGAGTTTTTATTTGGACGGCAGAAGTCGAGAGCGTAGATGGAAATGTAAGATTTTATAAAGGAAGTACAACACTAATCAGATAATGAGTAGATTATTACATATCGTTTTGGTTACGTTTGTTGCATGGAATTTGTCTGCACAGGATCCTCACTTTTCTCAATACTATTTTACACCATTAGAAATAAATCCTGCACTTACTGGGATTTTTGAAGGGAAATATAGAGCAAGTATGTCATACCGTGATCAGTGGTCTAGTTTGTTAGGGACCGAGTCATTTAGAACATTAAGAGCAAGTGCGGATATTAAATGGGGAATGGGTAAAAGTGATTTTTTGGTATTGGGGATGACCTTGTTAGGAGATGAGGTAGGAGAGAGTAAATACCGTCAGACACTTGGGCATATGACGGTATCCTATATTATGAAATTAAGTCAAAAAAAGTACGGTACCGGTTCTCAATATCTTTCCGGAGGACTAAAGGTCGGAGTCGGAATGAATAATACCAACTGGTCTAACTTATGGTTTGGGAGGCAGTATGATATCGCTAACCAAACCATAAACACAAGTGCTCCAAATGGAGAAAATTTTACGGATGATTTACAGACAGAAACTTATCCTGATATAGGTGTGGGATTATTTTGGTATGCAATTACTAGTAAGACCAGTAGCATTTATGCTGGTTTTGCAATAGACCATATTAATAAACCGATTATCTCTGTAGTCAATAGTAATACTGCTTTATATCAAAAGTGGACTTTTAACGTGGGAGGAGAACTGGGACTTGGTGGTCTTCATGGTCTGATGCCATCATTGCTTTTTGCAAAACAGGGGCCTTCTCGTCAGATAAATGTAGGGAGTCAGATCAGATTTAACAAACGAGCTTGGGGCGACGTGGCATTGCGTATCGGGCTCTTTGGTAGGTATGTAAATACATTTGATGGAGGCCATTTGGATGCGATCATTTTGACTTCTACCTGGGAGATGGGAAGGTTTGATTTAGGTCTGAGTTATGATGTAACCACTTCTAGTTTACAATCCTTTAATAGTCGTAAAGGGGCTTTTGAGATTTCTCTGACTTACGTCAATGCAGAATATCAAAGAAGACAAAAAGTTAGTTGTCCAAAATTTTAGATAACTACAGTTAGGACAAAAGATTATTTTTCTAATTTTCTCTAGCAAAATCTATCTGCTCTATTAGTTCGGTTTTTTTATTCTCCCATCTAGAGAGACTTACAGCATCTCCATGGTTATTACTAGCATCTAAAGTTGCGTCCATAATTTGCTCGGTCCATTTGTCTAGAAGAGGATCGATATTGTTTTTAGCAAAAGGTCCCGTCCTAAAAGTGTTTTGTAACGAGAGATACTCTTGTGTGTAACTAGCCCATCCTGCAGTTAAGGGATCGCAAGCTGCAGATTTTTGCTCGGTTAAAAAAAGGCCAAAGAAAAAGGGCTTACAACTATTTCTGGTGTCTCCCCACTTATCAGCAATAGGAGTCACAGGGTTAACGTTAAAAATAATATTCTCAAATGCATTATCTAAATCCCACGGAATTAAGTGGAGCTTTTTATTATTAGGTTCCTCATACCAATAAAAATTATGATTTTCGCAGCCATTATTATTACAGTACCAGTGGAAGGGTCCATCATCATGTCGGATCATACGATCTACTACACAGTAAGATAGAATTTCTGGGATATACATATACTCTTCTATGACATCAGTTATCTGTTCGGAACTTGTGATAGATAAAGATTGTGCAAAAGACTTAATGATTTGCACATCCATATTTTCTTCGTTAGTTTTTAGTGCTGCGATATATTGTTGAGAGGAAAAAGGAATTCCGGTATCATCTAGGGGCCATCTTTCTTTATAGATATTACCATCATCATCATCAAAATGATACTTTGCAAAGCGACCATCTACTTGCTCCACCACTGCAAAAAGACCTATAAATTCACCATTGATTACCAATCTTGCATGTACACATCTCGGAGTCGGTATACCCATTTCCTTAAAAAGATGATAGCCTAATCTTTCTCTAAACTGAGAAGGATCATTATTCATAGAATGGAATTGTAATTTTTTAAGCTTGTAAAATTTTTCTTCTCTATAACCCCAGTTGATTTTTATTTTCATTGAAAGTTTAGTGCAAGTTTTGTATCCAGATGGATTAGACCAGTCTGTGTTGGACAAGCAGTTTACAAAAGCACCTACGGATCCTTTATATCTTACACCTACAGGACTGATGGTATCTCCTCTAAACACAAGAGAAGCTTCTACGTATTCCTCTGCAGCAGGGTCATTATTTATAAA
>CALLXF010000069.1 GCA_938015805.1 uncultured Saprospiraceae bacterium
TTCAAATTATTAATTATACTATCCCATAGGCATATCTTAATCTCACTATTCTTAGTTTTGCTCAAACACTATTTTGTTTTTAACGGATTTTAAAAATTTATCCACTAAAATCAAAAAGGTCAATCCTTGCATAACTTAGGATTATACCTAGTATTTAATCACTCATCCACTCTGCTTAACATAGAGCCTTTTTAAATAATTATTCTTAAAGTAGCCGGAAGTCTTTAGATAGAAGGTGATCGCTCGAAGTAACTTAAGCTTTCGTATGATTTTCTGATATTAGACACAAATTCTTTTAAAGAGATGAAAAACAGTCTCTATAAATCTATGTTGCTCGAGAACTGTTACGATAAAATCTTAAAGTCCACTATACTAAATAATTATTTTCAATTTACACAGATGTTATTTTCAATCTACACAGATATAATTTTCAATTTACACAGATATAATTTTTAATTTACACAGATATTATTTTTAATCTACACAAGTAAAATAATCAATTTGCATGGACATATTAACTTAGTTTTGACCAGCTCAAGACATCATATTCAGAGCGATTTTGATTAGATAATCCCCCATAAATCAGGACTTTTTTAGAGACCTCTTCTTTTGCTAATTGTTGAAAAAATGAAAGACCGCTAAACATATTATGAGAGATAGTCTTAGATGATTTTATTTCATAAATATGTAGCTTATCAGCATCATGGTGTAGTAAGTCCACCTCGTTTCCATGATTATCTCTCCAGAAATACAAATCTAAATTAAGATCATTATGAGCAATCCGTTTTAGCTTTTCAGAAACTATGAAATTTTCAAAAATATGGCCGTAAAAACTATGAGAAGGAGATAAACTTCCTTTTCTGATGTTTAGTAAATGACACAATAGTCCAGTATCATAAAAATATAATTTAGGGCTTTTAGTCAATCTCTTGCTATAATTATTATAGTATGGAGGTATCTGGTAAACAACATAACTTGTCTCTAACAACGAAAGCCAATTAGCGGCTGTGCTGTGACTAACTCCCGCATCTCTTGCCAAACTAGAGTAATTTAACAGTTGCCCTGCTCTGGTTGCACAAAGTCGAACAAATCGATTAAATGCATTATGATTTTGAATATTTACCAGCTGCGTAATATCCCTCTTGACATAGGTGTTTAAGTAATCTCTGTAATACTTATCGGGGTTAATGTCTCTATTGTAAATAGCGGGATAAAACCCCGTAGTCATCATCTTAGATAAATCTTTATCCCAAAATTTACCAGACTTAAGTTCAGCAAAATCGTAAGGAAATAGCCTAAACAAGCCTACCCTTCCTGCTAAGGACTGGGTAATATTTTCCATCAAATTAAAGTTCTGCGATCCTGAGAGTATATATTGTCCCATTACTTGATTAGTATCTACGATACCTTGTAAAAAAGAAAACAGTGCAGGCACTTTCTGAGCCTCATCGATAATTACCTTGTCATCATATTCTGTTAAGAATCCTTTAGGATCGTTTGTGGCATACTCAAAAATATCTGGGCTCTCTAAATTTACATATCTGTAGTTTTTAAGATTATCTCTTAAAAAAGTTGTTTTACCAGACTGCCTAGGACCTGTAAGAACTAGAATAGGATACTTTGTGAGATATGACTTAAAAGATTTTAATATGGTTCTTTTTACAGACATTATTATAAATGATTGTTATAAAGCATATCTAAATTTAATCTAAATATTCAATTTACACAAGTATTATTTTCAATTTACACAAATATTATTTTCAATTTACACAAATATTATTTTCAATTTACACAAAATTCATCTTCAATATACACAAGTATTATTTTCAATTTACACAAGATTTATTTTCAATCTACACAAGCACAGTTTAAGCCCTAAAGTTCAACTAATAAACAAGATTAGTTCTACAAAGGCTCTCATCAGAAGAATGAGTACAACTACATTAAAAAATAAGTGAAAAAAGAAAAGACAAAAAGTAAACTAAATATTGATGCTTAAAGTATTTAGTCATCCATTTTAACAAAGAGTATAAATAAGCAAACTATATTACTATGATTAGTCTTATCCAGCATAGTACCTATAAAAAAAAAGCACCAACATAAGTCAGTGCTTTTTTACCGCGGAAGAGGAGGGATTCGAACCCCCGGTACGCTTTCACGCACGCTAGTTTTCAAGACTAGTGCATTAAACCAGCTCTGCCACTCTTCCTATTAAAAATGCTTTGCTGTTTAAGCGGGGCAAAAATACATTGTTTTTTATCTTCTCCAATACTTTACTACAATTTTATAAAATAGATTTTACAATTATTTCCGAGGATGCATAAAACATTAACAAAACAGCTTTAAATTTTCTGATTTATAAAAATAAAGCTACATCTGAAAACAAAAAAAGACGTACCCTCTCAAAAGTACGCCCTCATTAAATTAGCATCATTCTCAAAATCTTTATGACAGTGATGTCATATCTCTTATTAAAATACTTCTACGCTTGAAGTAAATTTGATTTGATTTTTTAAGGTCATTAAGAACAGACGTAACTGTCTGTCTAGATGTACCTGTAAAGTTTGCAATATCCTGTTGTGTTAAGCTATGTTTCAATAACATCTCATACCCAATCTGTTTTCCAAAATTCTTAGCACTATCTTTTAAAAAATCTATAATCCGCTCTCTAGCATCTTTAAACACAAGTGACTCTATCCTCTTCTCTGCAAAATGCAGTTTTCTACTTAATATGCGTATCACATTACTTGCTAGTGGAGGATACTGTTCCATCAACTCGATAAAATTTGCAGCACTCATTTCTAAAACCTTAGTGTCATTCTCTATGCAGATCGCAAAGCTCTCTCGGGTTTCTTCCCCAAAAATCGACATTTCCCCAAAAGTTGCTTCAGGATGAATTATCGATTTGATCACTTCCTTACCGTTTATGGAATTTGCACCTATCTTTATATTCCCTTTTACAAGAAAATAAACATGATCGGCTGCATCATCAATTTTATAGATAAATCGGTTCTTTTTGAAAGTTCTATGAACTAATCTCGATTCTATTATTCTAATCAACTCGGAATCCAGATTTTCAAAAATTGGAAACAACTTAAGTTGATCATGTACGCTCAATTGATTTTTTTTGGGGCTCATCATTCTTTTTTCAAACTATCACATTAAAGACACTTCAAAAAAATGTCACCCCTATTACTCAAAAGAGACACGAAACTGATTTTATACCTTACTAAATGTAAAATAAAAGGCAAAAGGCCTATTTATAAGGGTCGCAAGACTGTCATATTATAATTTTATCTATTTGAATAATAAACAAATTTTAATCGCTCGATTTATCAGAATGACAAATTTGCGACATTCCAAAACACCAACTTAATTCAAAAATCAATTCCCTATCCTCTAATATCAGAGAATTAAGAAGTACACAAATCATAGTTGTATTAATAACGGTACATTTGCAGCTTATTAAAGAATTACATCTATTGACTTCATTCAAAAAACTCGGGCTTTCAAAAAATATCCTAAAAGTTCTAGAAGAACTAGGCTTTGAAAAACCAACCGAGATACAAGAACAATCTATTCCTACTCTTCTCGCAGAGGATACTGATTTTATAGGGCTCGCTCAGACAGGAACAGGAAAAACAGCTGCATTTGGCCTACCTCTATTAGAGCGAATCGACACTTCTATTAATGCAACGCAAGGTCTTATCCTAGCCCCTACTAGAGAGCTCGGTAAGCAAATAGCAGAACAATTAAAAATTTTTAGCAAATATAAAGACAAGGTAAATGTTTTACCAGTTTATGGTGGAGCAAACATCTCAGAACAAATAAGAGCCCTTAAAAAAACGCAGCATGTTATTATCGCCACTCCGGGGCGGCTAATCGATCTTATAAAAAGAAAAGCTGTAAAACTTAACGAGTTAGAGTACCTAATCCTAGACGAAGCAGATGAGATGCTTAATATGGGCTTTAAAGAAGAGATAGACAAAATACTCAGCTATGCACCAGAGGAAAAAATCACATGGTTATTTTCCGCCACGATGCCTTCAGCTATTAAAAAGATCGTCAAAAAATACATGGATGATCCACTCGAGGTAAAAGTCAATTCCAAAAATGAAGTCAACAAAGACATCGAGCACCAGTACATAGCCGTAAAAACAAAAGATAAAGAAAATGCTCTTTGCAGATTTCTAGATCTCAATGAAGATTTGCGAGGGGTGGTTTTTTGTAGAACAAAAAGAGATACCCAAGACTTAGCTACCTCTTTACTAGCAAAAAATTATAAAGCCGATGCCCTCCATGGAGATTTATCGCAGGCACAGAGAGACCGAGTGATGAAACGTTTCCGTAAGGATAATATTAAATTACTAATAGCAACAGATGTTGCGGCCAGAGGAATCGATGTAAATGACCTTACTCATGTCTTCCACTTCTCTCTCCCTGATGATAATGCATATTATACCCACAGAAGTGGTCGTACCGCCCGAGCAGGTAAAAAAGGAATTTCTATTTCTTTTATTAATGGTAGAGAAGGTTATAAAATAAAAAGACTTGAACAAGCCCTCGGAATAGAAATTAAGAAAGTCCTCATTCCAGATGGTAAAGATATCGCAAGTATAAGAATCAGGACCTGGGCCCAAGAATTAAAGCAAGAGAATAAGGAAAGCAGAACTGATGATGAGTTACTAGGAGAAGTAATTGAAATTTTTAAAGATGTTTCTAAAAACGACCTGATCACTAAACTGGTAAATCTAGAATTAAAGAAACTCAATATCGGAACAGATTCGGATCTAAATGACACCACTAAGCCAGGTGATCGCTCCTCCAGAGAATCTAGAGGTCGTGGTGGCCGCGGTGGCGGAGGTGGAGGTCGTAGAGATCGTCGAGGAGGAGGCTCAAGAAATTTTTCAAAAAAAGGTAAAGCAGGATTTAGTGGGAGAAGAAGAAAAGACAAAAAAGCAGAATCCGGAGGCAGCGATAATATTGGTGGAAGACGCAGTCGTAAAAAGAAATAATAAGCATTATTCTCATTGGGTTAACCCAATGACCCCATCAATAAAAGGACATTTACTGTAAAGGAACATTTCTTACAAAATTAGTTTCAAAGGCCATAATCGTGTTTGTTGTGCTTACTCCTTTTATGGTTTGGATTTTATCATAGATGATATCTCTTAAATGTCTATTATTGATCGCATAAATTTTGACTAAAATTGCAAATTCGCCAGAGATGTTTACGCACTCTACAATCTCGGGAATGGCAGCAACTTCCTCTTCTATTTTTTTTCGAAGCTCATAACTCTCTAATTTTATCTGTGTGTAAGCTGCTGTCTCGTAACCTAGTTTTTCTGGACTTAACTTAAAAGTTGCTTGATGAAAAACCCCATTCTCTTTTAGTTTTTTAATACGCTGATGGATGAGGGTATTAGATACTTTGAGTTGCTTTGCTAATTTACTCAAAGGAACACGAGCATCTAAAGTCAATTTATCTATAATTCGTTTATCAATCGGGTCAAGTTTTACATTATTCATCTAATAAACGGTTTTATTACACAGTATTGACTTAAATAAAAGTAATATTAATCAATTTGACTTGAAATAAAAAAAGCTATTTATAATATAACCAATGCGTTGTAATTTTAAGATTATTAATAACAACTATAGAATTAGAATAAAATGATAATCGGCGTACCTACAGAAATTAAAAACAACGAAAACAGAGTAGGACTAACACCAGAAGGTGTTTTAGAACTTACTAAAAGGGGGCATCAAGTCTACATCCAAAATGGAGCAGGACTAGGATCTGGAATCCCAAACGCAAATTATGAAAACGTCGGCGGACACATCCTTCCAACGATAGAAGACATATATGCAAAAGCTGAAATGATCGTAAAAGTTAAAGAACCGATCGAAAAGGAATATGATCTTATCAAAGAAGATCAACTCCTCTTTACTTATTTCCACTTTGCATCCCACCAGCCTCTTACTGATGCTATGGTACGCAGAAAAGCTGTATGCCTAGCTTATGAGACGGTAGAAAGTGCAGATAGATCTTTACCCTTACTTATCCCTATGTCCGAGGTAGCGGGACGTATGGCCACTCAACAAGGTGCAAAATATTTAGAAAAACCGCAAAAAGGAAGAGGCATACTATTAGGAGGAGTTCCTGGTGTACAACCGGCAAAAGTACTAGTACTAGGCGGTGGTGTCGTAGGAACTCAAGCCACTAAAATGGCAGCTGGTCTGGGAGCAGATGTAACCATCCTCGATATTAACCTTAATCGTTTAAGACATCTAGAAAATATAATGCCTTCTAATGTTACTACGCTATTTTCATCAGAACTTACAATCAGGAAATTAATAAAAACACACGATTTAATTATCGGTGCAGTTCTTATTCCTGGAGCAAAAGCTCCTAATCTGATCACTAGAGAAATGCTGAAAGAAATGAGACCAGGTACGGTAATCGTAGATGTCGCAGTAGACCAAGGTGGATGTGTCGAGACATGTAAACCTACTACTCATGCGGACCCTGTTTTTATTATTGATGATGTTGTACATTACTGCGTGGCAAATATGCCTGGTGCTGTGCCTTACACAAGTACTATTGCATTAAATAATGCTACTTTACCGTACACGATACAACTCGCTGATAAAGGGTGGAAATCAGCATGTAAAGACAATTTAGAATTAAGACATGGTCTTAATATTGTAAATGGAAAGATTGTATATAAGGCTGTCGCCGAAACTTTCGGGATGGAATACACACCTTTAGAAAAAGTTCTAGACTTAGCTTAATCACAGTATTAAATATGCTTTAATTGATTTTATAAAGATTTTTCTTCTTTAATTACAGACTAGTTGGAAATTTTATTAATTTAAGGTTGATAATATTTCCGTAATTTAAAATCTGTCGAATGCATATTACATTTAGCGAATTAAGAAAAATCAAACACGACTTACCCACTGGTAGTGTCAAACAAATTGCTAACGATCTAAATATTTCAGAACAGACGGTGAGGAATTATTTTGGAGCTAAAAAATATCAAAATGGTGAAGTCATAGGTAAGCATATCCAACCGGGTCCTGAAGGTGGCTTTGTGGCTTTAGAAAGCTCTGATATACTAGACGCAGCTAAGAAAATACTACAACAAGAACAAGTGACTGCTTAGTTAATTATGCATAAAAAAAGGGAAGCCAAATTTTGACTTCCCTTTTTTTTTTGAATATTCAAAGAAGACTAGAAAACCAGTCGTCTATAATTTTAAATAATATTCTTTAGTGATTGCCTTATAATCATCCGTGTATTCCTTAGAATTCCCTTTATACATTACTAACTCTACTTCATCCACTTCTGGGTGTTGCTTTTTAGAAAACTCAAAAAGAATACGTTCTAGTGGTTTATCAACTCTCGGTCGCATAAGAGTCCTCCGAGTAATAAAAAAGCTGTATCGTTCTACGATCTCTATAAATCTCATACCTTCTAAAATGGGAAGAATTATAGAGCACCGACCATCATCAGCGAGCAATCTTCGTATAGCCAGCAGTAAGTCTCCATGACTCATCTTTACTGTATGACGGACTATATTTTTAGGCTGATTATCTGAGAGCGTACCTCCTGAGAAAAACGGAGGATTGGAAACGATGTGATCAAATTTGCGATCCGTATTTTTTCCATACTCCTGGATTCCAGACTCTACAACTGATAAATTTTTACTCCATGGGGAATTATCAAAATTTATCTCTGCTTGCCTACAAGAACAATCATCGATTTCTACTCCTACTATAGAAGCATCAGGTCTTTTCTGAGCCAACATAAGACCGACTACTCCACTTCCTGCTCCTATATCTAAAATAGAATCCGCACCATCCACATTTGCCCAAGCTCCCAGTAAAACTCCATCAGAGTTTACCTTCATAGTACAGAGATCTTGTCTTACCTCAAACTGCTTAAACCTAAATATATCTTCCTTAGATATCACCATAATCCCTATTCGTTATTCTATATAAATGTATATCATTATTACATCCTTAGAAATCTACTGTATATTAATAGCATTTATCTGTATTGTAGTAGACACTGTCCCTCCCATACTATCATACACAAATGCTAAAAACCCTTTACCCGATATTCCTGATATATCAATATCTCCTGTACTTTCAAAATTATTATCAAAGGTTCCAGTGTTATTTATTATTGGATTTATCGCATCTGCCCCTATCTCTGTCCATCCCGCTCCAGCAGGATTTCCCGCTCCAGAATAATCATTAGAATAATATACTCTAAGTGGATTACCGTTTTTAAAAGCATCCGCGACCACGATTTCTAGAGTCTCACCTAACTGTGCCTCAAAATCAATTTCTGGAGTAATCATCCAAGTCGTAACGTCTAAAATGTCTCCAGAACTAAATGAGGACATCTCTGCAAAAAATTCTCCTCCAAAATCATCTCCTTGCCAAAGTCTATCTCCTGCAGTATTAGTAACAACCCACCCTGAAGGAATCCCATTATCAAAACCGATATTAGCTGGAAGATCTAATGTAGGTAGCATTCCTGTTCCTCCTCCATCTACGTCAGATCTTTGCCTCATAATAATCTGAGGATTAAATGGATCTCCATCGTTTGTAAATTCCGATACCATTCCGATAAGTGTGACTTCTCCAGTAGGTACTAAATCATTGGCGAAAGCCGCATTATCCCAAGTAAAAGTAATCAGCGAACCTGTAGCATCCGTAACGGTTAAATTACCTGCAAATGTATTACTACCAGTCAACTCTACATTATTTAATTGCACCAGTGTAGATTCTAAACTTTCAAAATCTGAAAGTAGATCTGCAATCGTGATCACCTTAGGCGTAACGGAATTATTAGAACTTATAAAGCTAGAATTAGTGATCGGTGTATCATTAAGCTGCAACAATCCACGGAACTCTGACAACTCCACTCCAGAAACATTTATAGCTACTCTAGAACCTAAACCATAGGTATGAGCATCCGTAAATCTTATAGCTATACCACTATCTCCATCTTGCAAAATAAGATTACGATCTAAAGTATTTCCTGTAACAACATCAGAGATCACAATTCCTTCTATATATCCTGTCGGAGCAACAGTGGCCCCATCAAAATATGCTTGTTTTAAATCAGCTATAGAGATCTGATCCCCTCCTCCTCCAGTACTTCCATCACATCGATCATTTATAAAATTTACATCATCTGTATCTCTAATCGTAAACTGATTAGTACTTCCAAAAATGGAATACACACCTACTAAAGTTCCATTACCCTCTGGAATAGGAACCCCGGCAAATTCTGAAAAATCACTGTTTCTAAGTGTAATTTCATTTCCGTTACAATCTAACACTAATCTGTTCTGAGTAAATGTTCCGTTAGGATCTGCATAGCTCTGTCCGATAAGTGAGGCAGAGTATTCTACGTCATTTAACTGGACCAGTGTACTTAAATCACTTGTTCCTAAAGAAGCTATAGTCCTTATTGCTGGTTCAGGAACATCGACTAACTCACCGATTACAAAAAACTCATCTAACATAGCTTCTGGTATTCTATTTACCTCAGATCCAGATCCTGCTATACCTATCTGTACCAGCTCTGCAAACTGCCCTAACTCTAGTCCTCCTTTTATATAAACTGTCCGACCTAGAGGATAATTTACATTAAGATCACGAGCATCAACACTTAAATGTATTCCACCTGTCTCATCCTGAATTACCAAAGTCTTAAAAAAGTTACCAGGTGCGTCATTAGAAATCACTACCCCTTTTATGACCGTTTCTGGAGGTATGGTATAAGAAGTAGAACCACCAGTAAAATTTGCTTTTAATGCGGCGATGGTGGTATTGGAGATGTCTTCTGTCTGTACTGCTTTACCTGGAGGAATATCAAATTCCTGATCTACACATGCAGAAAATGCAAATGCTAATATTGCAAAAAATGAAAATAATTTAATCGAATATTTAAACATAGTTATGATATATTTCTTTTAAAATCTTAATCCTAATTGAACAAAATAATTTCTACCGTAAGCATAATAATAACGTGTATCAAACCACTCAGGACCTTCTGCCTGATTATATCTAAGTTGCTCATATCCTCCTGAAATTCCGTTTCTATTATCCAGAATGTTACTCACATTAGCTGTAAGGAAAATAATATAATCATCTACTTTCCATGACTTATAAGCAAATAAGTCTAGCGTAAAGTAATCATCTACCTTTTCTTGAATTGTAACATTTCTAAGCTCGGCTCCTTCTAACTCCCCTGTATTAATAGCGATCCTACGTTCAGGTGAAAAGTCTAGATAACGGTCTTGGAAAAAATTAAAATTGATTGTAGCAAACCAAAATTTAGGAGAATCATATTTAAGCTCTAGATTATAAGAATTTTGAGGAGAAGACTCTACAAAAAATCCATTACTAAACACTTCTACATCTTCTCTAAAAAATTTCTCTATATCCGAAAAACCATAATGCCTCCATCTACTATCATATAAATGCTGTCCTAGAGCAGCTACTGCTTTTGCAGATACACGTGAGGAAATATTTCCTGATAAAGCCGCCTCGATGCCTACATGACGCTTATCGATATTATGATTTGCGTATGCTCCAAACTGTCCATCGTTTTCTCCTGTTGCATTTTCGGAATAAAAGAAATTTATCTCAGTTAGATTATCAATATCTGCGTAATAAGCATTCATTTTAAACTTAACTCCAGGCGAACTAAAACTATACCCTGCCTCAAGCGATTTGGTTTTAGAGTTTTCTAGAACAGGTACCAGCTGATCAGAATTTCTATTGTTTATATAAGAGTTCCTAAGATAAGGAGCCTTAGTATTCATTAATCCATTAAGCCAAAAATAATTTCTTCCTGACATTTTATAGGTAACTCCAGCCTTAGCTATATAATTTGTAAAACTTTGTTTTGGGCTTTCGCCGAATGAATTATCAGGGTGATAACCATTACGCATATTTCCTGTCCGCCAGAATTCAGACCTACTAAACTCTCCTCCAAAATGTATATCAAAACGCTTAAGCTTAATCTCATCAGAAAACCATAATGCGGCCTTATTTATATTAGAATTAAAATCCCAATTGTAAATATCACCCTCGTACTTTATGGCATTGGGATTATTAAGATCTTTATGTTGTGAACCAGGAAGTAATTCTGGTTGTGCAAAATTATCTTGATCTAGATAGAAATCAGCTCCTAGTAAGTCATCTATTACCGCAAAGTTATGACCTATATAATTCTGATATCTGAGTCCCACATGAATCGGATTATTATCCGAAAAATAATGAGTCAGAACTGTATTAAAATTAAATTCCTTGGAATCAAATCTTCTATCTTCTACTATATATCTGGCTTGATTACCTGTTATAGACTCCGTCCCGCCATTTATATTTTCTACCGTTTGCAGATTATTACGATTAGCTTCATAGAAATTTGCCCACTGTACCTGGAAGTAATCATCAGGTAAAAAATTATCTATTACATCCTGTCTGATCAGTGGATCCTCTATCCTAGACGGTAATCTCTGATGATAGTCGGCTGCGGGGTTACTGGCATTTAACCAATTAAGAGCCGTTCCTCCATTACGCCCAAACTGATAAGAAACTGCTGTGTTTAAAAACGATTTAGTACCTATATTCCAGTCATGACCTAGCATAAATATAGGCTGATGAGCATTAGAAACTCTACTATTTCTTTTTTCACCTTCTTGGAATCCCCAGTAAGAGTTATAATACTTATTACCCGTTATGTCAGAAATCTCATCTATAGTAGCACTAGACTTTCCTCTTTTAGTAGGAGCTCCCATTACATTAAATGTCATAGAATGACTCTTATTAAACTGTTTTTCTACGCCGAGAGCATAACTATAGGCATCATAAAATGTGCCTTCTACATATCCCTCATTTCCCCATCTACGAGATCCCGATACAAACATGGCCCATCCATTTTTAGTCATCCCAGTGGAATAGGTTCCCATAACCCTGTTACGGTATGAACGATTCGAAACTGCATAAGATAATCTTACTCCTTCTCTTTGCGATCCTGCTTTGATATTAATATTAGTATTACCCAGGACTCCACCTATTCCATAATCAGAGTGCATAAGTCCATAATTAACATGGACATTTCTGAGGATATCATTAAGACCTCCCCATTGATTATAAAATAATCTACCACTCTCTAGTTCATTCATCTCTATTCCATTGACGTAAGTCGATCCATACTCAGAATCTAGCCCTCTCGTTCTAAATCTACCAGCTCCCCATGCGTAAGCAGCTGCATTTAAGAAAGGATCTCTTCCTGCGGATAATATACTTGATACATCTTGGTCGTTTTCGTCAGTACTGAGATCGTTTTCTGCTACACTGATAACCCCAAAAACTTGCTCTTCCTGAGCCGCATTATTAGTCACTAATGGCTTTAGTTCTAATGTTAGAGTAATATCAGTTCCTTTATAATCTATAGGTACAGTAGATTTTTCGTACCCTTCACTCACCCATTCTAGAGAATATTCGCCGACAGGCACATCAAAAAACCTAAAAACTCCAGAAGCATTTGTATTAGTCTCGAAGTCAGATGGCAATAATTTTACGGTTGCTCCGACTACAGGCAGTCCTGATGTGGGATTATTTATTTTTCCTTCTATAGACTGAGCTGATAAAACGGATATCATACACAGGAGCGGTATGGAGAAGAGTAGCTTAAGATTCTTCATCAGGCAGGTTTGGTTAAGGGCACAATTTAAGATTATTATAAATCATAATAAGAATAACTTCTATAATTAATCATTCGTTAATATTGCAGATAGTACATTAGCATATATGAAAACTAGTTCCTTCTCCAGCATATTTACTTTTTTACTGATTTTGGGAATCGTCAGTAGCACAGCAGCTCAGAAAAAAGATTATAAAGTTGCCTGTATAGCTTTTTATAATTTAGAAAATCTTTTTGACACGGTAAATGACACCTTAATAAACGACGAGCAATTTTTACCAGAAGGTTCTTATGCATGGACTGAGGACAGATATCAGGAAAAAATAGCCAATATGGCTTATGTCATTTCTAAAATAGGTACTGATTTATCACCTACGGGAGCATCAGTAGTCGGTGTATCAGAAATAGAAAACAGAAAAGTCCTAGAAGACTTAGTCGCACATGATTTCCTTAAAGAACGGAATTACAAAATCGTACATTACGACTCACCAGATAAAAGAGGAATCGATGTTGCTTTACTATATCAGCCAGGACACTTTAAAGTTACAGACAGCCAGGCGATACCCCTCATGATTTATAGAAATGGAAGAAGAATTTTCACTAGAGACATGCTACATGTAGAAGGCCTTTTTGATGGAGAGCCTATGCATTTTATAGTAAATCACTGGCCTAGTCGTAGAGGTGGAGCCGCTCAGTCTGCACCATTTAGAAACGAAGGAGCAAAGGCATGCAAAAAGGTTTTAGACTCTTTAGAAAATCTTAATCCCGGGACAAAGCTTATTTTAATGGGTGATCTTAATGATGACCCAGTGAGCCCTAGTGTAAAGTCATATCTGATGGCAAAAAAAGAAGTAGAGGAAGTTTCTCAAGGTGGTTTTTATAATCCGATGGAATCATTTTACGGCAAAGGAATCGGTTCTAATGCATGGAGAGATACATGGAGTTTATTTGATCAATTAATATTAAGTGAAGGCTTGTTAGATAAATCTCAAAGTGGCTATTTCTATTACCAAGCACATATTTTTAACAAAAATTTTCTTAGACAAAAATCTGGTCAATATAAAGGTTACCCCTTCCGCACTTATTCTGGAGGCAAATACACTGGTGGTTACAGTGACCATTTTCCAGTTTTTGTATATTTATTGAAAGCTATATAATCTTGCTCGACAAAACACCTCTAGCCCTAAGTGGCGAATTTAAAGATGCCCTTGATATTTTAGAAAATTCGGACTGTAATGTTTTTGTTACTGGTCGAGCTGGAACTGGAAAATCAACACTTCTAAATATTTTTAGAAATAGCTCCCGTAAAAAAATAGTTGTCCTTGCTCCTACCGGAATCGCAGCCTTAAATGTAAAAGGACAAACACTGCATTCTTTTTTTGGGTTTCCACCCAAAATGATTAATCCCTCCGATATACATAAGCGGAGAAATGCAAGAGTATATCAAAAGGTAGAAATAATCGTAATCGACGAAATTTCCATGGTCAGAGCAGACATGCTAGATAACATCGATATCTTCTTAAGAAAGAATAGAGAAATCAACGAACCCTTTGGAGGTGTAAGAATGATCTTTTTTGGAGATTTGTTCCAGCTGCCTCCGGTGGTCGCATCACCGATGGAAAAGGAGTATTTTAAGACGAGATACGAGAGTCCTTACTTCTTTTCTTCTGATATCATGACTGGTTTAGAAAATCTAGAAGTAATCAGCCTTAATAAAGTCTATCGTCAAGACGAAAGATTATTTATACGTATACTGGATAATATCCGTACTCGTCATTTTGATGAAGATGATTTAGAAACCCTAAATCAGCGACATACTGAGAAAGAAGAAGGTCTTAACTACATTACTCTTACTAGTAGAAACAACACTGCACATGAGATTAATGACAAAGCGATCAGAGCATTAGATCATGAGCCTTTTTTCTTTAATGCCATCATAACCGGCGAATTTAATCAGCGATTATTCCCTACAGAAACAAGTCTGTCATTAAAATTAGGAGCACAGGTTATGTTTGTAAAAAATGATCCGGATAAGCGATTTGTTAATGGAACAATCGGAAAAATAGTATCCCTCGATAGGGACCATATCCACGTCCAAATTATAAAGCCAGACGGGACCAAAATGACTATAGAACTAGAGCAACTAGAATGGGAAATATTAAAATATGATCTTAATGTGGAAGACAAAACACAAATTAAGACTAAGATCATCGGGACTTTTAAGCAGTATCCTATAAAACTAGCTTGGGCTATAACAATACATAAATCTCAGGGTAAAACATTTGATCGGGTAATAATAGATTTAGGTTCAGGAGCTTTTGAGTACGGACAAACCTATGTGGCTCTATCTCGCTGTCGATCATTAAACGGAATAGTCTTAAAGCGACCACTCCACCCGAGAGACATCATCGTAGACCAAAGAATAGTGGAATACTATGAGCAGCTAAGATATTATTTGTAAAATACCAAAGTTGTTTTAATTTTAGAAATAAGTGAGTAAAATCATAAAACATATACCATGGCCAAATCAAAAAGAAAATCAAAAGAAGAAGCTAAATTAAAGAAGCAAGAGAAGCAATTTTTTATGTACTCCATTGCCATTACTTTAATCGTGGTGGTAATCCTATACGTCCTATTTGTGCGGTAATTTTTTGCCGCATTACAAGAGAATTGTTTTAACTAGCTTACTACTTAAGTAGAGCAAGCTGTTATGCGTAGTCTTTATCATCTACGAAATCAATAAAAATGTAATGTTGCCCTTTTACTGAGCAATATTTGCGTAGATAAGTGTAATCACGATCGACTAAATCTCGGAATGAACAAGATACATCTCATCCTTGGACCTCAGGGAGCAGGAAAATCGACCTATGCTAAAAAATTAGCTGCGGAAATAAAAGGTCTCCATTTGTCCATAGATGAATGGATGCTGAATCTGTATATAAAGGACATGCCTAATTCTATTAATCTTAGTTGGATTAAAGAAAGGGTTGAAAGATGTGAAACCCAAATATGGAATCTCGTCCGGCAGATGTCCAAGAGTGATTGCGAGATAATTCTAGACTTGGGATTTACCAAAGTGGAAAAAAGAGAAAAGTTTAAACGATTAGCAAAAGAAATAAATATGCCTTTACAGTTCTATTTTCTAAATGCTCCTCATACGATAAGAAAAGAGCGAGTAATGCAAAGAAATAAAAAGAAAGGAGCAACCTATTCTTTTGAAGTAACCTCGGGCATGTTTGATTTTATGGAAGCAGAATTCCATAATCCTACCGATCAAGAATTAAAAGACGCAATCATAATCGATACAAATCTTACTCCGCTTTAATACAAGTTTTAGTCTTCACCAGCGGTCTGTTTTATAACTCTCTGAGCTATTTTTTTACCTTTGTCATTTAGGTAACTGATTACATAAACCCCATCTGGATAGGATTCCAAATCTACAAAATGGTTCTGGGTAATATTTGCAGCAGGAATAGTGTAAACAACCGTTCCTCTATAATCTGTAATACTTATGGCAGAACTAATCTGATCAGGATCATCTAAATCTAAAAATATTCCATTTGTAAATGGATTAGGATAAAAGCTTATAGACTTTCCTTTTTTACTACCATTTAAATAAATAGACTCGATATCAGAATAAGTAATACTTCCGTCTCTATCTTCTATCCTGATACGATAGTAATAATTATAATCTTTGATAAACAAGTCTCTATCTTCAAATGATAACTGTCGATGACTGTAGCTATCTATACCCTTTAGAGAACCTATATCGTCCCATACAGAGCCATCAAAAGACTTTTCTATCACGTACTGATCTATGTTTATTTCCTGACCTACGATCCAGTCCAAGGTGATATACTCATGATCCAAGTCTAAACTAAGATCAAAACTTATAATATCTACAGGGACAACTCCATTAGATTCTAATGTAGTCGTAAAGAGACCTCTTCCATGAGTGGCTGCTATCAGTAGATCATCTGATTCTCTGTAGAGTAAATGATCCACTCTAACGTTTGCCATTCCTTGGTTTTCAGGCGACCACTGCCCTCCATTTTGTCCGGATGTACGAGACCAGATACCGATCTCCGTAGCACATAAAGTCGATTGCGGATCAGTCGGGTTAAACATCACATATCTAACAGGCACATCAGGTAAATTTTCTTCGATGCTATTCCAGGAGTTACCTCCATTACATGTTTCATAAATAGAGACCATACCATAATTACTATAGGAGATAATAATATGATCCTCGTTACCATTCTCTATATCTATACTTGATACATAACCGCTAGAAGCTTCTCTTATTTTGGTGCCTGATTTAAATATGCCGTTATTAGCCCCATCGATATATAGTACATCTCCCTCTGCAGTACCGATATAAAGTCGATTTGGGTTATTAGGAGAAGCGATCACATAAGATGCTTTTTGGCCATTCATTGTAGACACTATAATATGCTGAAAACTGGAGATAAGGTTTTCGGGATTCTTCCATCGGAGAATATTGCCTTCCGAACTCGAAGCATAAAGGATGTTCTTATCAGAATCGTAACAATTAGGATTTGCAAAAAATCCAAAATTATTTAATGGAACATAATTAAAGGATTGTCCTCCATCTATCGATACAAAATAGTTATTATGTACATAAGAAGTAATTTGTATCTGTGGATTGTCCTGATCTATAAAACATCTAACACCATCACCACCAGATACCTCTACAGTGCTATTCATTCCATGGCTATTAAATTTTTGCGTCCCATTATCTTGTGCACCAGCCAGAAAATAATTAGAGTTTTGTGTAGGATGTGCTGCCACACCATAGAACTGAGTAATGTTATACCCATTGTTCTTTTTAGCAAAACTAGGAAAAGTAGACTGGGCGTTATTACTGATCCATATACCACCATCATTTCCCACAAGCAATTGGTTTTGATTTGTTGGATTATATTTAAGTATATGCTGATCCGGATGCATAAAAGGCAGTGAGCTATTCTGCAACCATGAGGTTAATTGCGACCAACTGTTCCCTCCATTACTAGATTTTAAAATATCAATACCACCTATAACTAATTCGTTTTCATCGTCAGGACTAACCTCGATCGCTAGATTATACCATGCCTGAGTACGGGTAAAGTTATCCATTCCTTCAGCCGGTGGATTACTAACTGTCGACCAGGTGTCTCCGCCATTTACAGAACGATATACACCGAGACAAGCACTTCCTTCACTATCAGCAAATAATGCATAAAGTACGTTTTGATTTGATTTGGCTTGAGCCAATTCTATTCTTGAATAACCAGATGTGGGCAATCCAGTAGACAACTTATTCCATGACTCACCACCATTAGTAGATTTATAAATACCATCAGTATCAAAAATACCAATCGTCGCGTACAGGTCACCGTTGTCACTGATTATGATTTTATTTATATGATCTGACTGGGCATATTTCCCTGTCCCTAATTTCCGAGACCAACTATTTCCTTTATTCGAACTTTTAAACAATCCGCTTTTAGTCGCGGCGTAAACATTTCCGAGATGGTCTACTTTAATATCCTGAATATATGAAAACTGATCATCAGCAGTAGCGTTTAAATATCCCCAAGACTGCCCACCGTCTAAAGATCGATATAACCCTATTCCCGGATTACTTTCAAATTCAAAAAAGCCTTCACCAGTACCAAAGTAAATTGTACTATGCTCTGTAGGATCTTGTGCAATAGCACATATGGCTAAGGAACCAAAAAAATCGTCTACACTATTCCACTGCGGATTAGAGTTATTTATATTGCTCGATTTCCAAAGACCACCGGAAACTCCAGCAGCAAAAACAGTATTTCCGGATGCATCATTTTCATCGAAAAGAATTGCCCTAGTTCTACCACCCACATTATTAGGACCTCGTTCTTCCCAATCTAGGTTTGCAGACCTAGTCTGAACATCAGGTAATAACTGACGCATATATTTTTGAGCTTTGAGTACTCTCCTTTTTGGTATCTTTTGGATAATCGGATCAGCAGTCATTAAAAACTCCTGACTCATGGCCTGATCAATGCGATCTTTTTTTGGAAGCTTGTTTTTAGTAATTTTGTTTGAAAGCACAGTACTATCAAGATATAGATATCCTGATATAGTAATGGCTATCATGATTACTTTCCCTAGTGTTTTCATGTTAGTTCTATATACCCAACCAAAATATTTACAAGAACTGTTCCAAATATTATAATTTTTTGTAATATGTTATTTACGTAGAGTACCTGTATAGCCTTAGTACGGTATATGAGAACGGATAAGATTATATCACAAAATCGTTCCACTACAACTGATATATGTTATACCTTCGTTCTATGAAGTTAAATTTAGATGTAGGTATTGCTAGCTCACAAGAATGGATAGAAACTGTTATCGATCAATTTGATTCTTTCCTCATAGATCATGCAGATTGCGAAAGAAAAGCCTCTGCCATGGCTATGAGTATGGTGGCAAAGTATCCTAATCGACATGAGATTATACCAGAACTAATCGATACTGGAATAGAGGAACTAGAGCATTTTAAAATGGTCTATGAACTGATGGAAAAAAGAGGAATACCGCTTCCGCGAAAAATGCAAGAAGATCCATATGTAAAACTTCTCCTCAAGCAAATGCATTCTGGTATCGAAGAACGCTTCCTTGATCGAATGCTAGTGGCATCTGTGGTAGAAACTCGTGGAGCAGAGCGGTTTAAAATGGTAGCGGACTATCTACAAGAAGAAGAGCTCAAAAAGTTCTATAAAATGCTCTGGATCAGCGAAGCCAAACATGGACATATTTATGTAAAAATGGCTCTTAATTATTTTGAGGAGACACAGACCTATGATCGTCTGCAGTACTGGGTAGATACAGAAGCAGAGATACTTTCGGGATTGGAGATTAGAGCGGCACTACATTAGTAACCAATCTCTAAAGAAACCTGTCTATCAAATAAAGTATTAAACAAAAAAGATTCTTACAAAGTGCTTTAATGATTTATTCTTAAAGCAATTAACGCATCCTCTGCAGTCATCGCTTTACTCATTTTTTTTAAAGCCAGTAATTCATTGGCAGAAGCCAAAGGAACAACATTAGGAAAATGATGATCTCTCATATAGTGCAAATACTTCATCATATGGAATGCATCTAACCATTGAAAAAATCGTTTTTTAAAACTATCAAAACTTGCAGAGTTTTGAAAACAAGAATCAATCTCTTCTACATAGTTTACAGACCTTAAATACTCTTCTAAAATAGGATCTAAATCTATACGCTCTATACTACGCTTATCATATACCGTTTTTAAAGAGTCTATTAATCTAGCCATCATTAAAAAAGACTTAGGATTATAAGTGAGCATTTTTCTTTTTTGGTCTTTCATCTCTTGCATAGCCCTACCCGTCCCGAATGGTACACGATCTGATACTCGACAAGACGGAAAAACTGTAGTCGTATTTATTTCTCCAAAACAACCATCATGTGTAAACTTATGGAGAAAATAAAAATCTTCACCTGCCTTTCTTTTATTCATTCCACCTTTACGCGTATACGCTGCAGCTCGTACAGCCATACTAGACCCGATCGTGTGATAGGCATAGGGTAATCCGATGTACTTTTTCCAAGCGATATAGGCTCTAAGATGTAGCTCATAATCCACTATTTGCTGCCGAGTATTTTGATCGCTTTGCATCTGGTACGGATGTTCATAATGTAAACTGGCTGCGAGAATCGATTTATTATCCTCAAAATAATTTGCTACTTTTTTAATATGATCTGGACTACAGTAACAGTCTGCGTCATATGTCATTATTACTCCCTCTGGCTTATTTATTTTGGAAAATCGTTTTGCTGCAGTATCCATTCCAATCTTCCGAGCGAGGCCTACTCCTGCAAATTTTTTTGGCAAAATTTGTCTAAATGTATGGACAGCATGACCCTTCTCTGGATGATTATTTTTCCATATCTCTATATCTAAAAAGGACTGATCCGTCTGATTTAATATCTCAGCAGTCGCATCTTCTGGATGGTTAAGAATGATCCATATTTCGTAATACTCTGGAGAAAGTGAGGAAGGAAATAAGGAATTTAACGCCTTTATTATATCGGGTTCCTTGTAAGCTGGAATAACTACAATTATTTCCAAATTATCAGAAGGAACGGAGTCAACCTCCAATACCGTATTTTGCGCTAGGTTAAAATATTTAAGGTTAAAATCCAATGTTGCCATCGGATACGAATGTACATTATATTCGTACTAGTTTACTGCTTTCTATCAGTTTTCCTTCTGCAAAAAATCTAATCATATAAACCCCTATAGCAAGGTCATCTATATCTATAGTTTTAGTTTTTACCACAGATTGAAAAACTACTTTCCCTGTAGCATCGACTATATCGATACGCTGGACATCATCTACATCTTTTAAAAAGAGCTTTCCAGAAATATTAGGATTAGGAAAAAACTGGGGCTTACTAATTTTATCTCTCTCGTTAAGAATACTGATGATATCAGAATATGTATAAGAACCATCTCGATCCATCATCTTTAACCGATAATAAGTAAGTATATAAGGATTATTATCAGTCGTATTATAAGACGCCATACCCTCTTTTCCGTTGACCTGAACCATCTCAATGAATGATCTTCCATCATTACTTCTTTCCACTACAAAATGGTCAAAATTAATAGCTTGTTCTGTTTGCCAGTTTAACTCATTAGAAGTTCCTTTTGCAAGTCCATTAAAATCTGTAATCGTAACTGGAACTACTCCTTCCACTTCTATCTCAAAATTATCAATCATCACACCATCGACTTCATAACCAGATGAATAACCAGAAACAGCCGCAAAGAAAAATCTAAATATCACTTCGTCATTTCCACTTAAAAAAGATACGTCATAAGACGTTTCTATATCTAATCCATTAAAGGTCCATCCTGTCTCATCCGCAAATACCTGAGTAGAAATAGGACAAGAAGATCCAGGTCCCCGGTTATACCAGTTCTGTGTGTAACCACCTGAGTCACCGTGAGAACCTAAGCGGGTCCATGTATTTCCCATATTTGTGGAATACTGCAATTGCATAGCAACAGGAGCGTTACAAAATTGTATCTCCATACTCATATCGAACTTCAGTATATATGTGGCCGTCCCACTAAAATCAAACCGCGGTGTATACAAAAGAGACTCTCTTTTTTGATTACCTACATTTCCATCTAGATCCGTCTTCCAAACATTAGAATTAGAATTTAAGGTACCCGTAGCCACACCTCTTTCCCAAATATTATCCGTATCATTTAAACCCATAGCTGCAAAATCATCTGTAGGTGTATCAAAAGAACCTCCCTGCGTGGTTTGATAAGGAAGAGTCCTATCCGGCAATATAGCCACTATACTATCATATGTCATTTCGTGCATACCTCCATTTACGGTAAGTGTCACATCATAAAAACCAGCATTATCATAAAGATGTGATGGACTTTGGAGCGAAGAAGTATTTCCATCTCCAAAATCCCATAACCAGCTTACTGCATTTTCCGATTCGTCCTGAAAATCTATCATATTATCTGACCATTGTATATTTGTACTTGGACAGAAGTCTGCACATCCCTGTGATTTAGGAGATTCGAAAAGTACAACCGTTGAGGGACTATTACCTGACGAACAAATGTGAAAAACTTCGACTCTATAATTTTCGCAAATGCCATATCCTGTAGGTGACAGAGTCATCGTATTAGATGACGTAGAGCTTGAATATATTAAATCCTGAGTATCCTCATCATATATAGATACGTTATAATTATTTGGAGTTTGAGCAGACCAAGATATATCAAAAGAAGTATCAGAAATATTACTAACCTCTAAATCATCAATACTACTACATGCAGCCCCACCACAAGAAGCTAAGCAAGTCGGACCTTGATTTACTAATTCCGTGGATATACGAGTTTTATTCTCTGTATTCCAAGTATCCGTTATGTTTACAGAACTAGACATGATATATCCCGAAGTATTAATATGGATTCCATTGAAGTTATGACCTATTTCGTGAGCAGTCATAACTCGTAAATATGCTGCATTAGAGGTAAAATCCTGCAAGACGTGGGTTGCAAAACCATTGCAAAATAAATCCGAATTTGTATTGGCTAAGCCGACATAAGCTCCATCGAAGTTACGATCAGTCCATAACTGAGCCATTTTAAAATCATTTACAAAACCTACGTCCAAACCTGCCCAAGCTTGAAAATTATAAAATAAAGTAAATACATTGGTAGAGTTTGTCCATGGGTCACAGTTAGTACAAGCTGAGATAAAATGTTCTACTATTTTAAACTCCACTCCATCGTCAAAATTGGTATCACTATCATAATCGTAGTTTGCGGCTACATTATTCATTACCGAGACAGAGTGATTTATTACAGCCTCTACATCTCCATGTTTTTCATACATGGAATAATCATTGGCTATAGCCAAATCCACCTTATAACAATCACCTGCCATTTTTTGAGAGGCAATATCCTTATCTATATTTTGCTGAGCCAAATGCTTATCAGAAAAAGCACATCCTCCGTTAGAAGACTTTATGACATCTGTATCTTTATACACTACTATAAAATCATCAGGAATTAGTAAAGAAGTAGCAGACTCGATATAAAAAGTTCCTTGTTTAGTAGTTATAAATCCGTTTATATAATTCTTATTTATTGTAAATCTTACTGGCCCCTGAGGTGTATATCCCTTGTATGTAATATTCTTATCGATCTTAGAAATCATTGTGCCTGACTCCGTACTTGTCGTTATAAGATGGTCTTCGGCTAGAAGATCATAAGCGTGTAATTCTATGGTAATATCTCCTATTTCCGGAATAGAAAGTAGAAATGGCTCGACTGATTTTTGATTATCGACATGATTCTTTAAACTTATAATATCAAAATCGTACTGATGATACTTAGTAAACTGTTTGGATAATATGTCATTATTCTTTTGCTCTATGGGAACAAGATTAAAAGATTTATTTTGTGCAATTAATGACAAAGAAAAGAAAAACAGCAACGCACCTAAGATCAGTCTATTAGAGATCATAATTAATAATTTCTATTGTTAGAAGGAACAGAATTGTTTTAGGGCTAGGTGTAAAGATAAAACATATTAAATAAAAACATAATATGTTTATGGCTGATTTATAAATTTTTACGCTATAAATAAATCATTGACTAAAAACAAGATTCTTATAAATAGTCTATATCTAGGACCCGTAGAACTGTGGAAACACCTATGCCTATCCCCGTGTATTTATGTTGAATCCAAAGAAAACTACCAAAAAAAGAGTTATCGTAATAAATGCGAGATTTTGTGTAGTAGTGGTGTAGAACTTTTGTCTATTCCCTTAAAAAAAGGAAAACATGGAGGTATTCCTATCACCGAGGTTGAGATATCGTATGTGGATTTATGGATAGAGCAACACGACAAAAAAATTAGCGATGCCTATATAAAAGCACCCTACTTTGATTTTTACATCCACGGACTGAGAGATCTCTGGAAAAAAAAATTTAAACATCTATTTGATTTAAATGACGCTGTCTTAAAATGGACCTTGGAAGCCCTATGCTTAGACATTCCGGTTGTAAGAACGACTACCTTCCAAAAAATAGCAGAAGATGATGAGATCACAGATCTACGTCCAATGTCTAAACTAGGCAAAAGGAGTAATCCTTTATCCAATCATACATACCCTCAAGTATATGAATATAAATTTGGCTTTAAGCCAAATTTAAGCATCCTCGATTTAATCATGAATCAAGGTCCAGAGGCTGTAGTTTATTTAAAACAAATGAAAGATAAATGACTTCTACCTAATATCAAGTCATAACTTTGTGAACCGAAAGGATTAATTATGAATGTGCTCTTTAAAGAAGATTTTCAATCATTAAAAACGCAAGTTCAGACAGCGATTACCCAGTTACATGAACTGACTACAGATATTGGGCATGAGCCTTTGCAGGAAACTGTAGGAGAAGTTTTAGAACGAATACATGACCCATTTTTATTTGTGATAGTGGGAGAAGTAAAAGCAGGGAAAAGTAGCTTTATTAATGCACTATTAGGGACTAAAGAAGAAATCTGTAAAGTAGCTGCATCACCGATGACGGATACTATACAGCAGATCGTATATGGTGAGCAACATTCTGAGACTTCTATAAACCCTTATCTAAAACGCATTACTCATCCAGAAGAAATTTTAAAAGAGATCGCGATAGTTGATACACCCGGAACTAATACGATCGTAGATCATCATCAGGAAATCACAGAGCGATTTATCCCTCATGCAGATCTTATTGTTTTTGTTTTTGAGGCGAAGAATCCGTATAGACAATCGTCATGGGAGTTTTTTGATTATATTAATGAGGACTGGCGTAAAAAAATCATTTTTGTGTTGCAGCAAAAAGACTTGATGGAAGATGCCGATCTATCAACAAACATAAACGGTGTAACGGATAATGCTAAACAAAAAGGTATATCTGATCCTAATGTATTTGCGGTATCTGCTAAAATGGAACTTGAGGACAAAGAAAATAGCGGCTTTAAAAATCTTAAAGCCTATATACAAACTCAGATCACTGGAGGAAAAGCACCTTTCCTAAAACTCCAAAACAATGCTACCACTGCTCAAAATATCATTGATAAAATTGCTCATAGTTTAGAGTTACGAACCGCACAGTTTAAGCTAGATCAGCAATTTAGAGATGACATCAAAGAAACACTAGAAACCCAAAAACTAAAGACAGAAAAGCAAATCGATTTCCTTGTAGAAAATCTACTCGCCTCTTATGATCGGATTACTCATAAGATGGAAGCAGATCTTAGTTCGGGATTATCTTTTATCCCGATGATCCGTAGATCATTTTCTTCTCTTTTTGGAAATAAAGATTCTGGGCCCAAAGAATGGCTCGAGCAACTAGCTGATAATTTTGAAAAAGACCTCAACATAGCTCTTAGAGATCGTTTACAAAATGGCGTGGTAGATATCGCTGATAACATACAGACTATGGCTAAGCTTGTAGACTCTAAAATTAAAACAAGCAAAACGGTATTGCCTGACTCTGATGAAATATTTGCAGACATTGCAGATCGTCGTGCCAATGTTTTAAAAGATTTACAATCTACCTTCTCGGAATTCCTAAATACATCTGAAAATTTTTATGACAAATCTCTTTTAAGCGAATCTGAAAAAATGGCTCCTAATCTTGCTGCGGGTGGCGGAATCGCAATCGCAGGGATCCTAATGACCATACTCCAAGGTGCTGTTTTTGATATCACAGGAGGCATACTAACAGGAGTCGGATTACTATTTGCCGGAGCTAGTATCGGCTTTAAAAAACGTAAAATCATTAAGGACTACAAAGAAGAAATTATTACCGGAAGAAAAAAACTAGAAGCAGAAGTCACCCAAAGATTAAAAGATTATACCGCCAATATCAAATTTAAAATAGATTCTAATTTCACAAAATTCGACACTCATCTAGAGGGCGAGGAACAAAAACTAACGAGTCTAAATATGCTCAAAGAAAACATAAACAATACTCTAGAGCAAACATTGATAAAAATCAAAAATCACCTGTGATCCATATATTTAATACTGCTAGTAAAATAATAATCTCTATTCTTTTTGCATTACTTTTTACTCACTGCCAATATCCAATACCCATGAACAACGAATCTATCTTTGCCCAATATGCAAAACCAGACCGTAAAGATCATCACAGTTTTGCAAATCCCTCCGAGGCGATTACTAAACATTTAGACTTAGATATCAAACTAGATTTTGAAAAAAAAATACTGACAGGTATTGCTAAATATAACATCCTAAATAATAATGCAACAGAGATGATTTTTGATACTAGGTCGATGACGATAGACAAAGTAATTTTAGATGATAATGATGAGACCATTTTTTCTTTAGGTGCTAATAATGAATTGTTAGGCCAACCGCTTAAAGTAACAATAAAAAAAACTACAACTAAGGTTTCTATCTACTACAAAACCAGCCCTGATGCTCCAGCTTTACAGTGGCTAGATCCTCAGCAGACCGCCGATAAAAAACATCCTTTTCTATTCTCACAAGGGCAAGCTATCCTTACTCGGAGCTGGATACCATGTCAGGATAGTCCTGGAATCCGTATCACCTATGACGCAAAAGTAGAAGTACCTAAAGACCTACTACCGGTTATGAGTGCCGAGAACCCATTTGAGAAAAATGATCACGGAGTCTACACATTTAAAATGAAGCAAGCCATTCCACCCTACCTTATAGCTATAGCTGTGGGAGATTTATCTTTTGGGTCTATCGGTGAGCAGTGTGGAATTTATGCAGAGCCTTCAGTTTTAGAGTCTGCTGTATACGAATTTGCGGATACAGAAAAAATGCTCCATGCAGCAGAAAAATTATACGGACCTTATTTATGGGATCGTTATGATATTATCGTCCTACCTCCCAGTTTCCCTTTTGGAGGAATGGAAAACCCTAGATTAACTTTTGCAACCCCGACGATAATAGCAGGAGATCGATCACTTACCTCTCTCGTCGCTCACGAGCTAGCTCATTCATGGTCTGGAAATCTCGTAACTAATGCAACATGGAATGACTTCTGGCTTAACGAAGGCTTTACCGTTTATTTTGAGAGAAGGATCATGGAAGCTTTATATGGAGCTGATTACGCTAACATGCTTGCTATGCTCGGCTTCCAAGATTTAGAAGCAGATGTAGAACATATCGGCCACTCTCATGCAGATACACACCTAAAACTAGATCTAAAGGGACGTGATGCAGATGATGGAATGACAGATATCGCATATGAGAAAGGAGCGTACTTTTTGATGTCTCTCGAGGCTCAGATCGGAAGAGAAAAATTTGACCTATTTATTAAAGATTATTTTTCTAAGCACAGATTCCAAACCTTGACAACAGACGAATTTATAGTGTATTTAAAAGAACATTTGATAGAAAAGTATCATTTAGAAACTGATATAGAAGCATGGATATATGGACCTGGAATCCCAGAAGATTGCCCAGTCGTAGTATCAGATAAGTTTTCTAAGATCAATAATATTATCACCAACAAAATCAAAAAAGGACAGCTTAAAATAGATGATGCATCGGTATGGACCACTCACGAGTGGTTACATTTTATTAGACATCTTCCTCAGGATCTTAATCCAGAAACGATGGCTGAGCTAGAGAAAATCTATGGCTTCTCAAAATCAGGAAATGCAGAAATATTAGCTGCTTGGTTTGAGCTATCGATTATTAATGGTCATTATGTTAAGATCAAATCAGAAATAAAATCTTTTCTTACTCAAGTGGGTAGACGTAAATTTTTAACGCCTCTTTATACCGCATTAAAGGAAGAAGGGGATATGGCTTTCGCCAAAGAAATTTATACTGATGCCAGAGAAAATTATCATGCTGTCTCAGTACAAACTATGGATAAGTTGTTAGAGATATAATTGATTTTAAAGGTCTCTAAGTAAATGATATTTACAATTGATAAGAGTAATTTTTCCATAACTCGTAATATCCTCATTATTAAAATAAAAGGTAACTATAGTTCATTATGTAGATACTGGATTTATATAACCAATCTCTTTTTAAGGAATTTTACGCTTACTATCTTTACACTATGGAACAACAACCTAATAATCCCTTACATGGCGTTAAACTCCAGCAAATTTTAGAACAATTGGTAGATATATATGGCTGGAATGATCTCGGGAAAATTATAACGATTAGATGTTTTACTCATGATCCATCTATCAAGTCCAGTCTTAAATTCTTAAGGACTACTCCTTGGGCTAGGGATAAAGTGGAGGAATTATATCTAGAATCTATAGCTAAATAAATTCTAAAATACTTATCTTAATATTTCACAAAACCTCAAAACGATGCCTACTAATTTTTACATGTACTTTATTACTGCACTAATTCCTTTACTTATAGGTTCTGTTTATTACCATCCTAAAGTAGTCGGAACAGCATGGATGAATGCCAATCGATTTACAGAAGAAGATCTTAAAGGAGCAAACATGATTGCTATTTTAGGCTTATCCTATTTATTGGGAGTTATGATTTCTTTTGCCTTTGGAGGTGTGGTGATCCATCAGACTGGAACTGCACAGATGATGATCCCAGAAATGCTAGAAAGTGGCTCCGAAGCTCAGGCTGTTTTTAATAACCTGATGGCTACTTACGGAGATCATCATAGATCGTTTGGCCACGGTGCTATTCATGGTATTTTATTTACAATCCTTTTTGTATTACCTATAATAGCTATCAATGCCCTTTTTGAGAGAAGAGGCGGTAAATATATATTTATACATTTTTTCTATTGGATTATTACCTTAGTCTTAATAGGTGGGGTTTTATGTCAGACCTTACATTGGGCCCCAGCCATATAATGGAATCAACTTATTACTGGCATGCTTTTTAACTATCTAGCAAATTAAAAACAACTTTAAATTTTAATAGTTAATTAACAATTATCCATATTTTATTACCGTTGTTTAGATGTAAGCACGGTCATTTATCTCAAACCATAAAAATTGAATTAAATTAATTAATTTAGTGGATTAATTCTTATGATAGTTAAACACCATACGATGAAATACCTTATTACCCTAGTTGCCTTATTTTTAATGTCTAACATGGCTACGTCTCAAGGACTGATCGCTGATATCATGGATGTACAGTCCGTAGAAGCTGCAGAAGGGACTAATGTCAAAGAAATGCAAGATAAATATCAAAAAGATTTTGATGAACTGACAACCAAATTAGATGAGTCTATAGCTAAAATGGACGAGGAATATAAAAAGACAGTGACTAAAAATGTAGAAGACTTTTCTAAAGTTCTAGCAAAAGGAGAAAAACAACCTACTAACAATGCTAAAATGCGTACATACACTAAAATAAACTCTTCTACTATCTCTTTGAGAAGTAAAAAGAAAAGTTTTGTAGCAAAGTGGAGAAGTAAGAACTTTATTGCTACTCAGCAACTACCAAAAGAAGAGCGTAAGGAAAGACAGCAAGAGTTAAAGGATAAAGTAGAAGAATATCATCAACTTTTTGATGAGGAGTATAACGCAAACATAACTGCTATTAAAGCTTTTAGAGATAAAGAACATTTAGTGGATAATGTACCGGAGGAGAGTACAACTACCTCTGAAGAAGAACAGTAAAATTTAAAAATATATGCTTTAAGCCTGGACGAACAAGTCTGGGCTTTTTTTTGCTCCTAACTAACGACATGATTATTGGTTCTTAACAATAGGAACTGTAGTAAAAGTTTACCTAAATCATAAATAACATCTTTCCCTACCCTTTTTTTTAGCGATATGCATTTAAGGTACGCTGCACTTTAAACAGATATTTAACTTGGCTATATCAGGTCATATCCCGCAAATAAGTATTAAATAAAACTATAATATATAAATTCTATATCTAAATTCGTTTGATTAAAAAATCGAATCGAATGTATCGCTACTTAAATCTACTTAGTCTTCTTAGTCTTCTCTTTCTTTTATCCTTTTGCAGCTGTGCCACAAAAAATAGTATATCAGCTCTAATAGATAAAAAAGCTCATGATAGAGATGGTATATATTATATAGAATTCGAACAGGCTAAAGATGCCTCGAAAATCCAAACCGAGCTTACGGAAAAAGGATATCAAGTAAAAGAAGGATATTACTTCGATGGTCTAGAAAAAAAAGAGGAGAAGTATAAATTCTTATGGTTCTATGGACCGGAATATGAGTCACTAAAGGGGGTAAGAGCTAGAGAAAGAAAAAGAGATAAGCTTATCGCGAATGGAGATATGGTTTCTTTTAAAGCTTTACGATCCCAATTTCCAGAAGCAATTAAAAAAGCTCCAGAATTGGAAGCACTAGCCTTTGTAAACAGTTTAGATGATGCAAAAATATATCATGAAACTTTTACAAACCAAAAACTCAGTAGTACCGAGACCTCAGCTAGACAATGGGTGAATTCCGCAGGTGATCTCTTAAAATTTAGAAAGATTTATGGTGTCTCTGATTTTACTGATCAAAAAATATTAGATCTTATCCCATTGTCTAATAAAGAGGATGCTAAAATATTACTTGACCACTTCTACGATTCTAAACATTCTGCTAAAATTGAAATTAATTACTTGACTAAAGTCTCTGATGTAGAAGAATTAATCTCAAGCGACGTAGCTAAAAAGCATCTAGATATTTCTGATAGCTTTAAAATCTCCAGTAAAAACAGTGTAGAGAATTTAGCAAAAGCTCTAGAAGAAAAATTAGAACCAGGAACTTATCGCAAAAATCTTATCACCGCTGTCTATGATAAACACATACTGAGTGCATTAAATTTATCTGAAACATCATTAAGCTTTAGTTATGTGGATAAAATCAATAATTACATTGACAAAAATCTTAAATCTATCAACCCAGAATACCTAGATGATAAAAATAAACGAACGGTACAAATCGTACATAACAGCATGTACAAGGTACATGATTTCTTTCCTCTTTTTTATCAGGAAATCGATCAAACATTTATTAAATGGAACTGGAAATATGGATTTAATTTTTTGTCAGGAGTATCGCAAATATTAGAGATCAAAGCTTCTAAAAGAGAAGATCGAAACAACATTCCTCAGGGTTCCTCACTAGAAAAAATATTTTTTGAAGAAGTGTATAACAAAGAGTTTTCTGCTTTAAAAATTATAGATAGTATTGATGATTACTCATATATCATGATGCGTGGTTTATATTTTTTAAAATCGAATAAAAAAACCACTTTACCTTTCCACGTTATTTTTAAACTAGATAAAGAAGATAAAAGCTTCGCAATAGATGAGATGATTATATCTAATTTAGGAAGCTCCCAAACTTATTATGATGGTAAAGTAAAATCGCAGGTATACTATTATGATGCGGATAGTAAAAAAATGAAAAGACGTGGTAAATAATAACATAGAACTAAATGTCTTTTAAATGCATTTTCTTCTTTCAACTAGTACGGTTATCTTTAGGTCTATTGTTAAACAATGATTGAAAGAATTAGAATTTTCTGGTACTCTAGACGACTCCATTTGATGCCAATTTCTTATGATCATTATCTAAAAAAATATAGCCAGTACTATAGAGATTTGCATCCAGATCTTCAGGAAAACTTTAAACAGCGAACTTATATCGCTAGTAAACTATTAAATTTTAAGCCTGTCAAATTTACGATAGTAACAGAGGAAATGAAAATCCTCATTACTAGTGCACTGATACAAATCACTTTTGGTTTAGATAATTATGTTCTGAGACGTTTTAAAACCATCCTAGTTGTACCTAATACCTATAGTTTTAAGCAGTACGATGCTTTACTCGGTCATGTGGACTTTGATAAGAACAAGATCGTAATGTCTTGGCCTAGTGTTCAGGAAGGGTTTATAATTCCGGATGATGCTTTTAATGTAGCGCTCCACGAACTCGCTCATGCCTTGCAAGCTGAAAAATCTAAATCTCTTATATTTTCAAATTTTTTTAGTGCTTTTAAAATGAACAGATGGGAAGACGAAGGGCTAAAAGAACTTTATAAAATAAGACAAAAACGTCATCCCTTTTTAAGCGATTATGCAGGTATTAATATGAAAGAACTTTTTGCTACCTGCATGGAATGCTTCTTTGAACAACCTAAAGAGTTTAAATTAAAAGTACCTAGATTATATCATCTCATGACTGATCTACTAAAACAAGATCCTACAGAAAAAGAAGATCCGTTGATATAGAAACTGAGCTAGCTTAAAAGTTAAGAAAATGATTAAAAGAGGTAGTCCATTTTCCCTTTTCTATTATTATCTAATAAGAAAATTATCCTTCATAGAAATCCATTCCTTCTTCAATATGCTATAATAAACGGTATCTCTACGATAACCATCAGGCATTAAAGTATGACTTCTAAGTTTCCCTTCAAATATTGCACCGATCGATTCTAGGGACTTTATGGATTGTGTATTTCTAGCATCTGCTTTAAACTCTACTCTTTGACATTCCAAGATTTCAAAAGCATGATTTAATAATAAATACTTACAATTTTTATTCAATCCGGTTCCTTGGAATTCCTTTGCAATCCATGTCCATCCTATTTCTAACCTTGCATCTTCTCTAGAAATATTTCCATAACTAGTGGAACCTGCAATTTTTTTGTTTTGTTTGTCAAAAATTGCCAAGGCAAGCCTAGTTTTATTATTCATCTCTTTTTTTGCCTTTTCCACATATCTCTTAAGCCCAGTCTCTGTCCCAAATGGTGATGGAGAATATTGTAATAGATCTGGTTCCGACAAAGCAATAGGCAAAAGCAATGGTATATGTTTGTCTGTTAAAATCTCAAGCCGGGCTCGTTTATTTTCTAAGCGAAAGTGATCTAGCAGTTCCATAATTGTAATATCGCTTTTGTCATATTTAAGATCCTTACTCTGCACTTTCAAAACAACCAATAACAGATCTGTTTTCTTTGCAATTCTAAATTATATCTTTTTTCGATTTTTGATATTATTCAACTTAGCTTACCTTATGAAATATAGCTAAGAAAGTGCTTTGAAAAGTCTATCCAGGGTGCGGGTTAAATTTATAAATACTTAAAATAAAAACCATAAGGTTTCTAATAAATCGATTTCTCTAAATCTTTAAATAAGTAGTTTTTTTTATAGTATAAATATTTACTTGTAAAAAATAAAAACCCCTGCTCAAATTAATGAGCAGGGATTTAAAAATTACCCTAAGGTAATTTATTACTCAATTACAATCATTTTCTTAGTAGCAGTAAAATCACCGCTTTCTAGTTGATAGTAAAGTAAACCGGCACTTGTACCTAGGTCTTGTTTACTAATCACTATGGTATTATATCCTTTAGCGTAATCAGAAGTAGCTGTTTTTACAACTTTTCCAGTTACGTCATATACAGTTATCGTTGCTGTAGATGCTGCAGGCAATCTAAATCCTATCTGAGTAACTCCATTAAATGGATTTGGCTCGTTTTGATATAATTCATAACCTCCTACTAACTCTACTGCACCGTCAGTTCTAACACCTAATTTTACATCAGCTACTTCTAACTCGTTTGTAAAATAAGCTTCAGCATTTGTTACACTACTGTTTATGTGTAACATTTCACTTAGAGAACCAGCTCTCTGAGCAATCACATTGATCGTAAATAGAACTTCTGTTTTAGCAGCAGACTGTAGATTAGAAGAATGGTAACTCATCGTCATCACTCCTTTATCCATAGCTACGTTTCCATTGTTTAATTCTAGTTTAGCTCCTTGTACATCTGTAACATCTAGTCCCTCTACATTTAAAGTAAACTGATATCCAGCTACGTCAGTATAGTTACTACTCATTAGTTCTATTGCTACAGCTTCTCCAGCTTTTACTTCTTTATCTTCTATTTCTAGTAATAAAGTAGAACCAGATCTATTTTCTGTATTTATGCTAGTAGCATTAGCAGTTACACTTCCGTTTACATCCCCGATTTTAACACCTACAAAATCTTCGCTCATCATGTGAGAGTCTAGATCATTGACATTAATCGTTTCTGTAAATATCCATGGGTTAGAAATATCTAATGTTTGGTTTGCATCAGCAAATCTCCAACTCGCGTTATTAGGCAACTCACTATATACACCTAAGATTAATTTTCTTAGTTGTACTAAATCAATAGCAGAAATAGATCCTGATCTGTTAATATCAGCTGCAATCATCTTATAAGGAGAATCTAATAATTGCGTTTGTAAGATATGCTTCTGTATTAATACAAGATCTAATGTACTTACACCATTCATGTAATCGTCAGTTTTAGTACCACTTAACTGGTAATCTAAATGCATCGGGTTACTAGTAAATGCATAGTATCCTATGTCATCAGTCATATCCTCTAAATCGTAATTATTCATAGCGTCAGTAGTTACAGACATTTCTGCATTACTGATCGACTCACCTTCTTCTGTTTCTACAGATCCACTGATCATTCTCATACCAGAATCACCGTCACATTCATTACCTGAAATTAATAATGTAACATCACAATATTCAAAATTAGGTTCACATGCTCTATCCCATACATATATCTGTAATGGAACCTCTCCACAATTATTAAATTCTAGAGCAGTAGAATTTCCTTCTTCATTCCATAAATCAGAATCTGCAGGAGGTAATTCGTCTGTAAACGTAAATCTTAAATGATCACTTTCAGTACAGTTATCAAAAGCTCCTAGATCAAAATCTATAGCCCAAACTTCTACACTACCATTTTCCATAATTGCTGTTCCTAAGTCTACACAGAATGGTGTAGGTGCTTTTTTATCAACAACCATAAACTCGTCAGTACAACTGCTGTAGTTATTACAACCGTCGTTTACTTGCCATGTAATCGTATGTGTGTAACAGCTATGGTTTATCGCTTCTGGAATAGTAATCGTTACCGTAGTATCTTTAGCTAGGTAATAAATACCGTCCATATCATCATCTCTATCTTCTCTAAAGTTCTCGTCAGCTCCTTCTGCAAAACTCCAAGTGTAGTCTACAGTTCCATCTCCCCATAAGTCAACTTCTACTTTCCACTCTAACCATGCACTAGAACAATCACTTCCACCATCGGTAGCCGTTTTAGTTAAAGTAAGATTTTCTAAAGAACAACTTCCTGGTCCACCATTACTTCCTACCCCAGTTCCAAAAATTCCATACATATCTTCTCCACATTCTATAATAGGAGCTGTTTCATCAAGAACAGTAAATACTACTTTCTCTTCAATTACTTCATCAGTACACCAGTTTACTACTGTATAAGTTCTGATTACTTTGTAACAAGCATCTTCTTCAAAATACAATTGTAAATCTTCACTAGTCCAAGCGATCAAGTCACATAGACCTTCTCCCCATTCTGGCATTTCTGGCTCAGGAATATCTCTACAATCTAATACTCTTCCATTTTGGAAATCAATATCGTCAGCATCCCATGCACTATCACCTTCTGTAATTGTAATTACTTGCTCACAACAAACTGGGCTTTCATTTCCTGCTGGTACAGTACACCATTCTATCTCCACGTCACCAACTCCACAATCGTTAGTACGATCATTTACATCTGCCACTACTGGAAGATCATCACAAATAGCTGAAGCAGATGCCGCTCCTGTATTTGTACTGATTAAGTTTCCAGCATCATCATACTGACCCCATTCCCAACCACAAGTGATTGTAAAATCTGGTGGACAATAAATTACTGGATTTCCTTTATCTTCTACTAATACATGTACCCATGTCTCATTATAGTTATCTCCATCAGTTCCGAATAGTCCGTCACCATCTCCATCATCCCATACTCTTAACCAAACTTTGATAGTATCACCAGCATCAGCACAACAGAATGTTACAAATTCTCCGTTATCATCATCAAATAATGGTGAATTTGGATTAGAAGAACCGTCACACTCATGATTATCTGCATTATAAGTAGTGTTTCCTCTTCTCGCACAATTATCAGAATCTCTCTTGATTTCTAAGTGTACATCAGAACATCCGTCAAAACTATTAAGATCAACATGATGTGTAAATATCTTAGCAAAACCATCACTAGAACTTCCACTTCCTGATAGACTCACTACGATATTCTCTCTTCCGATAGCAACTGGAGGAGTACTATCTACTACAGTAACTGTAATATCAAAAGTCCCAACGTTACCACAACAATCTTCAGCTGTGTAAGTAAATGTGTGAACTCCAACAGGAGCTCCGATTACAGTGTCATCGATACCGTCATCATTAGAGTCTATTGTTTGTGTTCCAGCTGGACCATGGAATGACCAAGTGATCGTTCCATCACAGTTATCGTGTAACTGTGGAGCAGGAATAGGGAAAGTCGCTGTACATCCCCAAGGGTTTGTACTTACTGTAAGGTCGTTACCAGTTACAGTAGGTGCTTCTAAATCCACTACTTTAATTACTTGTGTATACTCAACTGTAGATTCTGAAGGTGGTGCTCCAGCAGCAGATAAACACCAGTCTAAAAGTGTCCATGTTCTGATTACTTTATTACCACTTGCTCCTCCACACTCTTTATCTCCACAAGCTTCTATTACGATATCAGAATAAGTAGCGTAAATGTTACATACGTTATTATCTACTTTCTGTGCGTGTAAAATATCTCCAGAACAAGGAGAAGTTAAGAAATAGTGAGGGTAAGCAAATGCATAACCTTCATTAAATTCTTCACATTCTTCTGTAGGTCCTACTGGAGGATTACAGTTACTTGTTCCGTTTGTTGTATCATCTCTTGTAGCTGGATCATCAAATGCAATCGCTAAAGCTTCAGGAGATAGATCAGCACTACAAGCATTTAAAACTATTACTGCAGGAGGAACCGTTAAATCACTAATACCGATTGGAGTAATTGTAATAATTTGCTCTTCGCTGTGAGAGTTTCCTTTTGCATCTACTGCAGTCCATGTTCTTGTAATTACATTCTCACCACATAGTGAAGTATCTTCCCAATCAACATAATCGATAGAAACTGCACCACATGCACTTCCTCCAAGAATATCACCTGGTTCTACTGCTGCTATGCTACAGTCTCCAGCTCCATTGTTAAATAGTAATGCTATCGAATTTACAATACCATCATCTCCATTTGTATTATCCGCTACTGTTACTGTCCATGTTCCACATGCATCTACTCCATTAAATGTACTTAATGAACCAAATAATCCTGCAGCCCAGAAACATCCTGCTCCCATCTGATCAAAATCAGCACACATCGTTAGATTATTGAATGCACACTCCTCATCAAATGTTCCATCTATTACCCACTCTTGGTTAAAACATCCTCCAAAACCGATCAAGTCATTACTTGTTCCGTCTGGTGCTGTTACGATGATATCTAAATCACCAATCCATGAGTGTGTTAAGTTTACATATACATTT
>CALLXF010000070.1 GCA_938015805.1 uncultured Saprospiraceae bacterium
ATAATTATTATCTCAGTCAGATTAACGCCTTGTTAACCTTACGATAAGACATCTTAACGTCGATATTTTAGAAATTGTAATGTATTACATCACCTCTAAAATTTAGATTATGAAAAAGATGATTTACCTTATTCTGCTTTCGGTATTACCGAGTTCTTTAATTCTTGCTGATCATGGACATAATCATTTAGAAGGTTTATGGTATGCTAGAAATGGTTTTCATGATTTACGTATCAAAGTAAAATCCTATGGTTTAAAAATTCGCGGTTTAGATGGAGATCGCAGCTGGCGTAAAATGAGACACACGAGGATGCGTAATGTTTATATTGATCGTCGTGGAAATGCAGTAGAAATAATAAATAGAAACCATATTGTCTATTTACCTAGTATGCCTTACCGTTACCGTACTCGTAGACAAGGTCCCCGCAATGAGGTTCATTATGTAAGAGGGGATAGACGTTTTAGAAATGGATGTGTAAGTGATGGATATTATAGAGAAAGATCTAATCGGGACGTCAGATATGATCTATACGATAGCGCTGATCATCAATACGGAAGTCGAGAAGGGTACAATAGTTCTGTTTACTCAGATCATCGATCGGTAGAAAATTTGGATCGTTATCGTAATGATATGATAGGGACATGGACTTCTAGGACTTTAGATAAAAAGGTTTACATCAAAATCAATGATAACGGAATAAAAGCGAGATTTGCGGGTAGTTCTAAATGGAGTTTTTACTATAGAGATAAAGCTGACAAATATTCTTTTATTGATCGTAAAGGCAATAGATACGTTCTAAAGAATAAGAATATACTGGAATGGATTGCATATGACGGTCGTAAAATAAATCTCGATAGAGAATGATTTAGAATAATCACTTTATATAAATCATTCTATATAACTTTAAGGCTCTAGAACAACTGGAGCCTTTTTTATGGTTAAGCATTTTATAAGTATAGTCCTATGGATAGTGTTTATTGCATTTTCCGCAAGAATCTCTTTTGACATTCCGTTGACTGAGGTAAATATTACGGGACAGACTCTATCGATATTGACTATGGCTATAGTCGCTCGACCTAGAGTTGCAATTCCTGCTATTTGTATTTACGTGGTCTTAGGAATAATAGGTCTACCGATTTTCTCCGATGGTAATAACGGATGGTCGTACTTTATTGGGCCTACCTTAGGATACATAGTCGGATTTATTATAGCTGTTATTTCCATTTCTACCATTTACTGGAACAATAAAGAGCATGACTGGGCAAATGGATGGATCAGTATCTTGATGCTTCATCTTTTAGGATCTTTTATTATTCTTTTTTGTGGTGTATTGAGGTTGTCCTTTATAAAACCATTTATAGATGCAATGATAAGTGGTTTTACTCCCTTTGTACTTTCTGCAATTGTTAAGTCATTATTAGGTGCACTTTTAGTAGCAGCAATACATAAATATATTTCCGACACTAGTTCTACCTCTGATTAAATCTGAACTTATTAAATTCTCTACAAGATTTTGACTTGGGTTTGTTTTATATTACTTTGTATTATTAGTTTAATCTATGTTTTCTTCTAAGATAAAATCGCATTAAATATCTTTTTTCATAAAACTTCTGTAAGCTAAAGATATAATCAATATGATAAAAATAGTAGAACTCACAATAGCCTCAGTGGTTGTGAGTAAAAGAGGGAAATCTATGTTGTCAGGGATTGCTTCTCCTAGCTTATATGGAGGGAACGGCATCAGATCCTCAAAAGAATTTAGTGGGAAAAATAAGATCGCTTTAGTCTTATACACCTGCCAATAAAAACCCCATCTTATAGCGGGCTCTATAATAGAATACCCTAAGAAAACAAACAAGGCGATACCTGCCCTCCTGATCCATACTGCAAACAAAAAAGCAAGCGATAAATGACCTAAGCAAGAAAGGAAAAATCGTAAGGTCGCCCAGTTTTGATCAAATACTTTTTCAAAGCCAGGATTAGGAGTATGTCCTAATCCTATGGCCGCACCTGTAATAAAATACAAAAGTGTAGCTATGGTACATATAATGAGAATAGTAAGCATTTTAGATAAGAAAATCTGCTTTCTAGTCATTCCATTAATAATGGACTGACGTAAGGTTTTATTAGCTACCTCTGCACAAAATATGTGGATCGCTAGGAATGATAAGAATACAAAAATCAACCATGATCCGATATATCCCTGATAATCCCATACAGTAGGGAACTCATAAAAGATATCAGTAGAGAATGGTAAACCACTTTGTTCTGAACTCGGAATGGCTTTCTTAAGTGCAAATATGATCAGAGGAAAAAGAATAGCAAAAATCAGTAACAGTAATCTGATGACCGCACTCTTATTAAACTTCAGATACTCTATCTTAATTAGATCTTTTATTGTCATTATTTGCCTTTTGTAATTTGTAAAAATTCTTTTTCTAAGTTGGATCTTCTTACTTCAAAATGAGTGAGTACAATCCCATTTTCAAAAGCTGTTTTATTGACCAGCGACGGAGCAATATCTGGAGTAATAGTACATTCTATTTTAGTGAGAACCTCCTTCATATCAGATATCCAAGGTGTTCTGTTTATCCATGCGATGAGCTCTGCGTTATTTTCTGATTGTAGTATTATTGTGACAGTATTACTGAGAATATTATCTATCGGTCCTTGTGCTAGCAATTTTCCATTTTTAATAATAGCAACATGTGTGCATATCTTTTCCACTTCATTAAGTAGATGACTAGCCAGTAAAACAGTCCTTCCAGACGCCGCAATTTTAGTAAGGACACTACGTACCTCTGCTATTCCTTGTGGATCGAGTCCATTAGTAGGTTCATCAAAGATGACTAGCTCTGGATCACCGATCAGTGTTGCAGCGATAGCTAGTCTCTGCTTCATCCCGAGAGAGTAGGTGTTAAAAGATGATTTTTTACGATGTGCCAGATTTACAAGCTCGAGAAGACTATCGATTTTAGGATGTTGTTCTCCTTTGATTGCTGCTACGATTTCTAAATTTTCTACGGCATTTAGATTGGGGACAAAATTAGGTGTCTCCAAAATAGCTCCTATTTTTAGGTTAGGACTACTGACCCAGTTACCATCAAACCACTCGTAAGATCCATTATCAGCCTCTAGTATACCCAGTATAATACCTAGTGTTGTTGTTTTTCCACTTCCATTAGGTCCGAGTAAGCCGTAGATGTTTCCAGCCTCAATGGTTAGATTAAGATCGTCTAAAGCCTTTATAGGTCCATATTTTTTACTAAGATTTTTTATCTCTAAAACGGGCATATCGTTTATTTTAAATTAAAAGTAATGATCCTTTTATCATAGGTTCCATTAAATCGGATAGATGATCTATATTTTCAGACTAAAAGAGCGTTATTTAGATAATTCCATAAAATCTAGAGTAAGGTGTAGAAGTGCTTTTACTCCTGATTTCATACCCGCATCTTCTACATAAAACTGAGGGGAATGATGAGGTCCCGGATTGTCTTCGTTTATATTTTTAGCTCCTACAAAGTAAAATAGGGCCGGGACCTCTAGGGCATAAAAAGAGAAGTCCTCAGCTCCTGTGATTGCTGGTACGACTCTTACATTATTTTCGCCTACAGCCTTATACAGTGAGGGTAGCATTTTGCGTGTGAGATCTAGATCATTAAAAGTAACTGGACAGTTTTTAATGATATCTATTTCGACAGTTGCTCCTTGACTTTCGGCTATAGCCGTTGCTGTCTTCCTGATTTTATCATGTATGATGTGCTGCATTGTGGTATCTAGAGTTCTTATTGTTCCCACCATTGTACAACTTTCTGGTATGATATTATTTCTAACACCACCTTCTATTTTACCGACGCTGATTACGGCTGCCTCCTTAGTCAGATCTGTCTGTCTACTGATTATAGTTTGTAATCCCATAATAATCTGTGCGGAAGTTACGATAGGATCGACACCGCTCCAAGGTCTAGAGCCATGAGCTTGTTTGCCGATTACTTTTATCTCAAAACGATCCGCAGCAGCCATCATGCCACCCAGTTTATAAGTGATCATTCCTGTATTTAATCCAGAAGAGATATGTTGCCCAAACATAACATCGATGCCATATTTTTTTATCAGTCCTTCTTTGATCATTAGAGACGCACCGCCTTCTTCTCCTGGTGGGGCTCCCTCCTCTGCTGGCTGAAACACAAAAACTACTTTGCCTGATAATTGATCTTTTATATCCATTAGGATTTTAGCAACACCTAACAGCATAGAAATATGGGTATCATGACCACAGGCATGCATTACACCTACATCTTTTCCTATATATTTGCCACGCTGAGTGGACTTAAAACTTAAGTCATTTTTCTCCTCTACGGGTAACCCATCTATATCCGCTCGCAATCCTATGGTAGGTCCTGGCTTACCGGAATCTAGGACAGCTACCACACCTGTATAAGCCATTCCTTGTTGGGGTTGATAGCCCATATCTTTTAATAACTCGACTATTTTGTCTGAGGTTTTAAATTCTCGATTGGATAGTTCTGGGTATTGATGGAAGTGATGTCTATATTTTATTACCTCCGATTCTACAGCATCTGCCGCACTGTTTATCATTACAGTTTTAGAATCCTGAGATAATAAAGAAAGTGTGAGAATACTAAATAATACAGTCAGCAGAATGTTATGCATAAGTGGCCTTTTATTAGATTACTAAATTATTTTACTCTATAATAAGATACAATATATCAATTGAGAATTGAAAAGAGGCTATTGCTTTGTCAGCTTTTAATCATGTTTTTTAAATAGGTAATTCCTATAAAGCCTGGTTTCGTTTAGTCCAGGATAAAAATGGATAATTGTAATGGGCGACTTACGTCGAATGAAAATGAATGAGTAGTAAAATAAATCAAACATTAAAGATTACAACTTTAGAAGATATATTAGGTTTTATTATTTGTCATTAGGCGTTTTGATTTTGACTATTAATGTTGTGACTCTATTTACCTATTACTGCGGAAGTGTTATAGCTTGATAAAAAAGAACCAGCTCTTAAAAAGAAATCTATAAATTTGCATTATGAAAAAATCTCATGCCGTACAACTGCTTATCGTTTTTATATTATTTATGAATATTCTACATTTAGACTTTTCCCAGTTGTCGGATTACGGAGTTAATAAACTCAATTTTATAAATATCATGGCGGCTATTTTTTTGCTTGTATTTTATTTATTAGAAGAAGGTGATAAAAAGAAAAAAGAACAAGCTGCTGCAAGATCTAAAAAAACGGGAAAGGCATTTGGAGCTCGTAAAAATATAGAAAAGTAGGATATGTATTTTGGTAATGGTTTTAAACTATACAATTCATATCATCTAGGCTATCATGTATCACTTTTTAAGAATAAAAGAATTTTTCTTGAACCCCAAATACATATTAACCATTGGCCAATTAATACTAACGTCCCAGATTCTTTTAGAAGAGAAGAAGATAAGTGGGCTAACTATTTTTTACTTGAGCCTAATCTTTATTTAGGAATAAAGTTCCAAATCTAAGAAAGAGTAAAATCTTAACCTCCGACTGAGAGGACTTGTTTAAACAAATAAAATAATCTAATGAATCGGTTTAGCTGGCGAACTTAGAGTTAAATCATTTGATTAATTACATCCTAGGTCTATTCTGGATTGCTCATCATTATTAGGAATACATGCTCCTGAAAGAACAGCATCAGGTTTATACCTTACCAAATCTGGATCCGTTAAACTGTACCTCAGAAATTTAACCAAATTTGCTTTTTCTTCATCCGTTAAGTTTAAAACCTCAAATTTGTCAGAAATTAAGGACTGAGGTACATTAGGATTTTCTGTTTGAGCAAGGTCTTTATAATCTATTAGATCTTCTAAACCTTCAACACTTGCCCCATGGAAAAAGAAAGGTGTTTCTTCAGAATTGTAAATACCAGGTACTTTAAATTTAAAATTATCCTCTTCTTTCAAAGTAAAGCCACCTCTTCCTAGATTACGTTTATCAGTAGGGAATGCATCGAAAGCTCCTCCGCTACGCTGATACATATCTTTTACACCTAGTGCATGGAATTCTAGCGAACCTAAATTCTTTTTATAATGACAGTTGGTACATAAAGCTTTTCCAAAAAATAATACAGCTCCTTCTTTCTCTTCAAAAGTCATAGCCTCCTTATCTCCCTTTAACCAGTCTTGGAATGGAGCTCTGTTAGAAATAATCGTACGTATATATGCAGAAAAAGCTAGTGAGCCAGTCATTGTGGTATATCTATCTTCCACTGGTACATCCGCAAAAACTTCATCAAAAAGGGGAGTGTAACCTAACTGGTCTAATAGAGGTTTACTTATTTGGATACGATGATCGATAAGTCCAGCAAAATTTTGTGTTTCTATTCCTTCAAAACCTAAATGGTTTCGAGCTGTTGCTGGATCATTATCCCAAACATCCTCTGTTCCTACGTTCTCTTCTGTAGCTCCAAACTGACCATTCCAAAAAGTATTAGTAACATAACCTACATTGACCATAGTCAAGGGTCTTGCTGATTGCACATCTAATTCTGATTCTTCATATTCTGTATTTCTTCTTCTGTTATCTCCATCTATGCCATACCCGATCCCTCCATCTGCTATACCTTGGAAACCACCAGGTTTAAAACCAGCTTCAGGTATATGGCAAGTCGCACAAGAGTATGTCCCAAGGCCAGAATTTTTTACAGCATCTTGGGCAAGTCCAGAATCAAAAAATAACATTTTACCTAATTCTACTTTAGCGGCAGTCAATGGATTTTTAGGATCCTGAGGGATGTTAGCGTAGTCATCTTCTTGATCTAAGATGTAGTACTCCATCGTTCCATCAGGAGAATTTTGAGATATCAAAAATTCTAATCTATTGTCTAATTGTGCAGTCAATAAAACTCTATCCTGAGTACAAGAACTGACTAAAAGAGATAAAACTAAAAGAACTGCTAATCCGCGTAATTTCATGAAATATGATATTAGTTTCAAAGGACAAATATATTAAATAAAATTTTAATATGTATAATATTCTGGCTCAATACTATGTCTATAATTGTAGCTTTGGCCACGCTTTTACAATCACAAATATACCTATGAAAACAGATATTATATAAACGATCGACATTTGAAATTGTTGATATAAAACAGAACCTACAAAAAATAACATTCCATACACTAACATGCAACCTCCGATCATCGCGAGAATTCCATATGGTACTTGCCACGCTTTAGATTTTTGATCCCCAGCATATTGTTTATATGCAGACCATCCGGGACCACCTGGTTTAATTTTCTTTACAAAATTGATAAGCACCTCCTCTTTTTCAGGTGGAGTAGTAAAGGTTGCAATGATCCAAACGATAGTCGTGCAAAGTACCGAAAATGGGAAATGGTAATCTTCATTCATAAAGGAAAGCATAGGCGTAAACTTGGCTAAAATAGCAAAGACGCCCGAAAATACCATCGCAGATATTTCGCTCCATATATTGATCCTCCACCAGAACCATCTTAAAATAAAAATCAGACCTGTTCCTGCTCCGAACATTAAAATGATATCAAATAACTGTTTTGCATTTGTTAAAACAAGAGCAAATAAAACAGCTAAGATCATCATGACTACGGTAGAAATTCTCCCTACCATAACCTGTTCTTTTTGTGTAGCCTGCGGATTTATAAGTCGTTTATAAACATCATATACAAAATAAGAAGACCCCCAGTTAAGATGTGTACTTACGGTGCTCATGTATGCCGCTGCTAGTGATGCTATTACGATACCCATAAGTCCCGAAGGCAAAAAAGTAAGCATCGCAGGATAACCTAGATCATGACCTAATTTATCCTCACTAACACCCGGAAAAGCTGTCGCAAGGCTATCAAGATCTGGAAACATAACCAGAGAGGCTAAAGCAACAATAATCCAAGGCCATGGACGCAGTGCATAGTGAGCAACATTAAAGAATAAAGTAGCTGCAACGGCGTTTTTTTCATTTTTTGCAGCGAGCATCCTTTGGGCTATGTAACCTCCACCTCCAGGTTCAGCACCGGGATACCATGAGGACCACCATTGCACTACAATAGGAATTAAGAATATGCTAAGGAAAAGTGCAGGATCATTAAAGTCGGGAACAAAAGCCAGTTTATCAGATACGTTTTCATGTGCAAGTAAACCAGATAAGCCACCCACATCCGCAACATCCACAGCGACGATTGCCGCTCCGACAGCACCGATCATAGAAACAAAAAACAATAAGAAGTCTGTTAATACAACTCCTCTTAGCCCTCCTAAAAAGCTAAATATTACTGTTATTAATGAGGTGATACCTATGGTTTGCCATGCATTCCATCCAAGCATGACTTCTCCTATTTTGATTGCGGCAAGAGCGACGCCACTCATGGCTAAAATGTTAAAAGCGACACCTAAATAAAAGGCTCGGAAAACTCTTAGAATCATAGCTCCCTCTCCTCCATATCGTAATTCGTAAAAAGCAAGATCTGTTGTTAGACCGGATTTTCGCCATAATCGAGCGTATACAAAAACAGTGAGCATGCCTGTGAGTAAAAATGCCCACCATACCCAATTACCAGAAATTCCATCTTGCCTTACAATATCCGTTACTAGGTTAGGAGTATCCGTAGAGAAAGTGGTTGCCACCATGGATACACCTAGCAACCACCAAGGCATATTTTTTCCGGATAAAAAAAATTCGTCTGCACTTTGCCCTGCTTTCCGAGCACTGAGTACTCCGATAAGTAATGCGATTGTAAAAAAACCGATAATAATTGCCCAATCTAAAAAACTAAGTATCATACTACCTCAAATTTATAATTTGTCAATATAGATATTTTGTTTTACCTGAAGTAAGAAAATCTAGAATCATATAGTAACTTTGTATATTATTAAAAACCATATATGAAGCCAACATTATTAGTGCTTGCTGCTGGAATGGGATCTAGGTACGGAAGTTTAAAGCAGTTAGATGCTTTTGGCCCTACCGGAGAAACGATCATAGACTATTCTGTATACGATGCTATCAAAGCGGGATTTGGAAAAATTGTATTTATCGTTAGAGAAAGCTTTAAAAAAGAGATCCAAGATATTTTCTCTAAACGTTTTGGAGATCGAATAGAATTGCAATTTATTACTCAAGAATTAGACAAGGTTCCTGAATTTTTTACACTACCTCCAGAAAGACAAAAGCCGTGGGGTACTGCTCATGCTGTATTAATGGGAGCTGAGGTTATCGACGAACCTTTCGGAGTAATTAATGCAGATGATTATTATGGGGTAAACTCTTACAAAACATTAGCGGAGTTTTTGACAAATGATACCTCAGAGGATTATGCTGTAGTCAGCTATTTTCTAAAAAATACGTTATCCGAACATGGAACTGTAAATCGTGGGGTATGCTATGATGATGGTACTGGAAACTTATCAAAAATTGTCGAAAGACTCAAAATTAAAAAAGTAGAAGGAGGGGGTGCTTTTGATGATAATGGAAATGAACAATTTTTAGAAAATAATACTTTAGTATCTATGAATATGTTTGGCTTTAAGCCAAATTTCTTTAAGTACGCAGGTGAACAGTTTAATGATTTTCTGAGAAGTAGGGGAACAGAAGAAAAGTCAGAATTTTTTATTCCATTAGTTATAGACAATTTAATTAATGTAGGAGTTTTAAACGTTAAACTATTGACTTGTGATGCAGAATGGTTTGGAGTTACCTATAAAGAAGACAAACCTTATGTAGTAGGAAGAATAAATGAATTAATAAACAAAGGTGTTTACCCAGCTGATCTGTGGACATAAAAATAGATTAATAAGAAAGTATGGAGTTTAAATTAAACGAAGACCAATGGGCCGTAAAGGAAGCCGCTAGAGACTTTGCTCAAAACGAACTAAAACCCGGTGTAATAGAACGTGATAGTTCTATGGCTTATCCTACAGAACAAGTGAAGGCAATGGGCGAATTAGGATTTATGGGTATGTTAGTAGATCCTAAATATGGTGGATCAGGAATGGATAACATTTCTTACGCCTTGGTGATGGAGGAGTTATCTAAAGTTGATAATTCATGTTCCGTAATTGTATCCGTACAAAACTCTTTAGTCTGCTGGGGGTTACAGGAATTTGGAAACGAAGAACAAAAACAAAAGTATCTTCCTAGACTGGCATCTGGTGAGTGGATCGGTGCATTTTGTCTTTCCGAGCCTGAGGCAGGATCTGATGCGACCATGCAACGTACAACAGCTGAAGATAAAGGAGATCATTATTTGCTTAATGGAACTAAAAACTGGATAACCAGTGGAGGAACCTCCAAAGTACATTTAGTAATTGCTCAGACAGATAAAGAAAAAGGTCATCGGGGTATTAATGCATTTATAGTAGAGACCTCATGGGATGGTGTAGATGTCGGGGCAAAAGAGGATAAGCTAGGTATACGATCCTCAGACACACATACTATTATGTATAGTAATGTAAAAGTGCCTAAAGAGAATAGGATAGGAGAAGATGGTTTTGGATTTAAGTTTGCCATGAAAGTTCTCGCTGGTGGAAGGATCGGAATAGCTTCGCAGGCATTAGGGATTGCTGCAGGTTCTTATGAGCTGTCCGTGGAATATGCAAAACAAAGAGAAGCTTTTGGTAAACCGATTGCACAGCATCAGGCGATAGCTTTTAAAATAGCAAGAATGGCAACCGATATAGAGGCATCTCGAATGTTAGTTTACAGAGCTGCATGGTTAAAAGATAATCATATGGATTATTTAATGGCAAGTGCAATGGCAAAGTTAGCAGCCTCAGATGCAGCTATGAAACATTCGGTGGAAGCCGTACAGATACACGGAGGTTACGGTTTTGTAAAAGAGTATCATGTAGAAAGACTAATGAGAGATGCTAAAATAACTCAGATTTATGAAGGTACTTCAGAGGTACAGCAAATTGTAATTTCTAGATCAGTGTTAAAAGGGCAACTAGAAGTGCCGACCACTAAATAGAATCCTTTTTAAAAACAGGAAATAAAAAAAATGATAAAAAAAGTATCTGTAATCGGAGCGGGAACGATGGGTAACGGTATCGCACATGTGTTTGCTCAAAATGAATATGATGTTACCTTAATTGACATTTCTCAGGAGGCCTTAGATAAAGCGGTGGCAACGATTACTAAAAACTTAGATCGATTAATAACTAAAGAAAAAATTTCTGAAGAAACCAAGTTAGCTACTCTGGATAGAATAGCAACCATGACTACGATACCAGAAGGAGTAAAAGATGCAGATCTAGTAGTAGAAGCTGCAACAGAAAACTTAGATCTGAAACTAAAGATATTTAAGCAAATAGATGAGGCTGCACCCGCTAAAGCGATCTTAGCTTCTAACACCTCATCTATATCTATAACCCAGATAGCATCGGTCACCTCTCGACCAGAGCATGTAATCGGAATGCATTTTATGAATCCAGTTCCGATTATGAAACTGGTAGAAATTATAAGAGGTTACTCCACTTCTGATAAAGTGACACAGACCATAATGGAAACTTCTAAAAGTTTATCTAAAGTTCCTGTAGAAGTAAATGATTACCCTGGATTTATTGCTAATAGAATATTGATCCCGATGATCAACGAAGCGATTTATTCTTTACATGAAGGTGTAGCAGGAGTATCGGAAATAGATACAGTAATGAAACTAGGAATGGCTCATCCAATGGGACCATTGCAACTTGCTGATTTTATAGGTCTGGATGTCGTTCTTGCGATTTGTAATGTGCTTCATGATGGTTTTGGAAATCCTAAATACGCACCTTGCCCATTGTTAGTAAATATGGTAATGGCAGGAAAAAAAGGGCGTAAATCTGGAGAAGGATTTTATGATTATTCTACAGGAAGTAAAGACTGGATCGTTGCTAAAACTTTCTGTTAGTATCGAGCAAGTATTTAGAATAAGCATGGTTTAATCATAGTTCTATTTGTGTTGTAAATAGCACATATAGAGTTCATGTATTTAAGAGTGTAGTTTTTGAAACCCTAAAGAATTATAGGGATTTTTTTAGTTAATAGAAATACTTTTGATTTGAATACATGCTATAATTGTCTAAATTACGATATTGTAATATTAAAGGAAAACCTATTATGAGAGATCTTTTTACCTTAAAATTGGTTCTTAATACCATTTTATTAAGTTTCATTTCTTTTACGGCTTTCGCCCAATTTAATATCGGTGTAGGGACAACTGTAAAGCCTAATGACGTAACTATAGGAGTGCAAGCTAAAGCTATAATTGGTGTTGATGAGAATTGGAGATTTTCCCCATCTGCTAATTATTATATCACTAATGATGCAAAATTTGGCTTCGATGCTGACGTAATGTATACACTTATTACTATTGCGGATAATGTTAACATCTTTCCCATGGGTGGTATAAACTGGACGGAATATGGAGGAATGGCAGGTTCGGATATAGGTATTAATCTGGGAGTGTTTTCTAATTTTAGTATAAAGGATGACTCTATTAATATCTATTTAGAACCTAAAATGCTATTTAGCGATAATAAAGGATTTATTATGTCCGGTGGCGTATTATTTTAAACCCCGTGATATGGATAGTCTAAGGTATATTTAGAGTAATAAGATAGCTACGCAAAGGAAATGGTATATTTGCAATAATGACATTTAAAGAGCTAGGTTTAGGAGAAGAATTACAGGAAGCATTAGACTATATGGGTTTTGAAAACGCAACACCTATACAGCAAGAAGCTATTCCTAAAATATTAGATAATAAGGATTTACTCGCTTGTGCTCAGACAGGAACGGGTAAAACAGCTGCCTTTATCTTACCAGTATTACATAAGTTATTTACTGAGTCTACTGATAATATCGATGCTCTAGTGATTGCTCCCACTCGTGAGCTTGCACTACAAATCGAACAACAAATACAAGCTTTCTCCTATTTTGTAAATGTAAGTTCTATCTCTGTCTATGGAGGTGGAGGTGGTCAGGATTTTGAAGATCAAAGGAAAGCTTTAGAAAATGGTACGGACATTATAGTCGCGACTCCAGGTAAGTTGATTTCTCATTTAAATTTAGGATATGTAGATTTTTCTAAATTACAGTATCTTATTTTAGACGAGGCAGATCGGATGTTAGACATGGGGTTTTTTGATGATATCCAAAAGATCGTTTCATTTACGCCGAGTACCAGACAGACATTGCTTTTTAGTGCGACATTCCCACCTAAAATAAAGAAGTTAGGTAGGGAGATTTTAAATAATCCTGACGAAATAACTATTGCCATATCTAAGCCGGCAGAAGGTGTTTTACAGGTTGCTTATTGTGCTCACGATGAACAAAAAAATGCACTGATTAAGAGTCTCATTGATAACAAACCTAATTACCAAAGTATCATCATTTTTACCTCCACAAAAAAGAAAGTTAATGATATTGTCCGAGCTTTAAATAGAGGTTCTTATAAAGTTCAAGCAGTATCATCAGACCTCGATCAGAAAGAAAGAGAACTGGCTTTACAAGGATTTAGATCTCGTACTACGAGAGTATTAGTAGCAACGGATGTTCTCGCAAGAGGTATAGATGTAAAGGATATAAACCTAGTTATAAATTACGATGTTCCGGGAGATGCGGAAGACTATGTGCATCGAGTAGGTCGGACAGCAAGAGCAGACACGACGGGAGTAGCCATCACCTTAATCAATAAGGATGATATGTATAAATTTGCGAAAATAGAAAAGCTTATCGAAGCTTCCATACCTAAACCACCTTTACCACCAGAGATCGGTATCGGTCCAGACTGGGATCCTAAATCAAGAGGAAGTAGAGGATCGTATGGAGGAGGGAGAGGTAAAGGAAGGTCTGGAGGAAATTCTAGAAACAGGGGAGGTAAAGGTAATAACAGATCTAACTCCTCTAATAGAAATCGAAAGTAAAACTCAGGATCAAAGTCGTTTTTCTCCATATTTACAGACGATATAACGATATAATTTTCCACGTGATTTTAGTAGTTGTTTGCAACTTGGCTAAAAGCGATAATCGCGTTGATGGTAATTACAATATAAGTTGACTAGATGAAAACACTACCACTTCTTTATTTTACATTTTTATTTGTTTCTATAAATCTACATGCCCAGAATCTTGAAGATTCTCTTAATCTAGAAACGCCCACGGGTCTCATCAAAGGAACATTACTGATTCCAGATAATTCTGAAAAGGTGCCGTTAGTAATAATGGTGTCAGGGTCTGGTCCCACTGATAGAGATGGTAATAACCCCATGATGAAAAATAATTCCCTAAAGATGATAGCTCATGGATTAGGAGTCGCAGGTATTGCCACTTTACGGTTTGATAAAAGAGGTGTAGGGGCGAGTAAGGATGCAGGTTTATCAGAAATAGATTTACGATTTGAAAATTATATAGATGATGTAAACAGCTGGGTAGATTTGTTAAAGACAGATGATCGCTTTTCTAAACTGATCATCATGGGGCATAGTGAAGGTTCTCTAATAGGAATGATCGCTGCTCGTAATGAACAAGTGGATGGATTTATATCCTTAGCCGGTGTAGGACGTCCTGCAGGAGAAGTAATTATGGAGCAACTACAAGCACAGCCGCCTATGGTCTTAGAACAGGCGATTCCGGTTTTAGAGAAATTAAAACAGGGAGTAATGGTCGAGAAGGTACCGCCATTTTTATATTCCATATTTAGACCTAGTGTACAGCCGTATATTATTTCCTGGTTTAAATATGATCCATCTGTGGAATTAGGAAAACTGAAAAAAGCAATCCTAATTATACAAGGAACGACCGATATACAGGTAGGGATAATCGATGCTGATTTATTGGCTACAGCCAATAAAAGATCAACAAAAGAAATATTAGATGGGATGAATCATGTTTTAAAAACGGCTCCTATAGAACGGGATAAAAACATCCTGACTTACAGTGATCCTAAGTTAACTTTACATAAGGATCTTTTAAGAACATTAGTCTCGTTTATAAGTAAGCTTTAAGTGGTTAAATGCTTTTGCTACTTATCTGCTGATACTTAATAGGAGAATTTTTGTTTGGTTAGGTAACATCAAATACGATGACCAAGCAAACATTTATCTAGATTCTTCAAAAGAAGTCACTGTTAGATTTCTGAAGATAATATGCTTTTTACTCCCTTCCAGTAAGATGGAGACTTGAGCATAATCATAAGCCTTGTCTGGAATACTTACATCAATATAGATTTCCTTTTCTACACTTGGTTTTAAATGTCTTTGTAGTCTTATAAAATTAGACTTGACTTTATAATCATCCTTGATAAACGATACGATCAGCTGAGTTTGTTTCCAGTTATAGTATTCTAGCTCAGAGGTAAAAGCAGTTACAGATGTCCTTAGCCATTCAGCATTTGGATCAGGATAAAAAGGTTCTGTTTTAAAATCCGGATTATGTGGATTTATGATGAGTGGATCGTCATCAGAAAACTGGTCTAAAATCACTAGAGGCTTTATAATTTCATCGAGATATTCTTCATCCGTGTCGAGTAATTTTAAATCATTATTATTTTGCTTCCATGTACCGACGACTTTTTTAAAATATGCCGTAGATAAATGAGGAGGAGTTAAAAACAGTTTGCCATTATGAGACATGTGAGTAGCCCATATATTCATGTAAATAAACAAGAGAAACAAAAATGTAGTGATACAGATGATTGCTTTGCTTTTGCATCTAATATAACCGTAAAAGTAAGCCATCGGAAAAGCTAAGAATGGATAAGATTGTACCATGGCTCGCTGACCTAGGCTTCCTCCATACCACCAGTTATTCCATGAAAAAGTAACATATGTAAAAAGAATAAAATATAAAAATATCGAACAGAATAAGGATTTGTCCTTTTGATATAAAATGTAGAATCCGGCAAGTGTAAAGAACATAATAGGTGAGTATAATAACCATCCGGCTTTTACACTAAATAAACACTTCCAAATATGCGGAGATAAAAAGTCAAAACCGTCATCGTTACTATAACTAAATACAATTGGATTACCTGTAACGTAATACCAGTATATAAACTGTATAGAACCTACAGCAAATGCCATGGTTATAGCTGCGATATAATGGTTTTTATACCGACGGATCCACTGAACTCTCTTTTTAAGTTCTTTGCCAGAAAGAATATTTATTCCCCAGAATACGGCTATGAGGGCAGTTATGATTTCTGTAGGTCGGGTAAGAGCCGCAAGTCCGATTAAAAAACCCATATATACGGCTTGCTGGAGAATAGGTGTTTTATAATAATTAGATATCTTATAAAGTAATATTGCATTTATAGTAAATAAATAATTGTGCGACATTGCTGCATTAATGGAAGCATAAGCCATATAATTAGACCCAAAAAATATACTGGCTAAAGTCAATGAAGTGATGCTATCAGAAAAATGAAGTAGCAAAACTTTCCTTAAATAAAATAAGCCGATAAATGCAATCAACACACTACCAAAATAAATCATCGTCTGATAAGGAAAAGAATATCCATTAGACGCATGCACCTTACTATTACAGGCCCATATATGTGCAACCGTAAAAAAAGGAAGGTACTGGATCGCCATACCTGCGGGATATTTTATAGTAAAGCCTCCATTATCATGAAATTTACCTTGATAAGTAGTAACGTTTATTGGATCTGATTTTAATGTATCCTGAAAACTAAAGTATTTTAAGTCTTTATATATAAATGTAGCAGGAAGATATAAGTAGTAACCACCCACATCATAGCTGAGGGTACCATTTACACCTGTACGCTCGTATCGCGGATAATAAATAGTTGTGATATACAAAAGGCTCAGAGCAGCAAGACATAGAGTAATGAGTGACCACTTATGATGCACGGACATAACGGTATCTAGAATTAGTGATTGTGATAATAATAGAAGAGAAAGATAATATATTTTAAAGAGGAATAAGGGGAGGACAAAAAAAAGCCCGAGTGACGAAACTCGGGCATTACTCAATTTAATAACCAAAACTCATATACAACCACTAAATGACAAATTGTGTGCCAAAAACATAGTCATATTAAATAATACGACTATCGGACTAATAAATATTAAGCGGTACAAGTGATAAAATCCTATATGTCAGGGGTATAGGTTATAGGGTAGATATGATTTCTGAGGCTATGTATTATCTTCTGTAAACTGTATAGTAGATCTTCTGTAAACTGTATAGTAGGGGCAAAAAAAATGCTCGAAGAACTTTTCCTTCGAGCAAAAACGAATTTTACAATTTAATAACCAAAACTTACACAACACAAATATAAGACACATTACGAATAATTATAATATGTAATCAACTATTTTTTAGGTATCTATAAATATTAATTATATTTAATATGTAAAATGTTGGTTAGTAACTCCTTTATCTAGGTAAAAAGAGGAGAAAATATTTTGTCGGTGAGACCAGATTTTACAGCAGATTCTAATAAATAAGCAATAGAGGCTTTTCCGTGGCTACCTAGATCGATAGAAAACTCATTTACATATAGTTTAATATGACTATTTATAACTTCGCTATCCATTTCTTGAGCATGTTCTTTTATAAAGTCTTGGCTGCTTTCTGGAAATTTAAAGGCATAGGCTACACTTTCTTTGATAAGCTCGGAAATATCCTTTTTAATTTGAGCATCTATTTCTCGTTTGATTGCAAAACCACCTAATGGAATACAATACCCCGTAGACTCTTCCCAGAAATCTCCTAAATCTCTTACTTTAAACAACCCTTTATCTTTATAGGTAAATCTGTTTTCATGTATAATAAGACCGAGATCAGTCTGGCCTGAAAGAACAGCATCTTCCACATCAGAAAATAACATTTCCTTTTTATTGCCCATATTAATTTCAGGATAGGCGAGAGTAAGCAACATGTTTGCAGTGGTATGCTTACCAGGAATAGCCACTGAGGATTTATTAATCTGGTTGATATCATTGATTTCATTTTTAGAAATCAATAATGGTCCACATCCTTTTCCTAAAGCACTTCCAAATGGGATCAATTGATATTGATCTGTTAATTGGGCGTAAGCCGCAAAACTCATTTTAGATATTGTAATGTCACCCGCTATGGCTTTACGATTAAGATATTCTACATCTTCTATGATCCAGTCAAACTGGTAGCCACGAGTGTCTATTTTGTTATGGATCAAAGCATCTAAAATAAAAGTATCATTAGGACATGGCGAAAAACCAAAACTTAAATTTGACATAAAGACGATTATCTTGATAGAATATGGAATCTAAACACCGAAGCTAATAAGTTGTTCTATTTTTGCAATTATGAATTATAGAGATCTTGAAATTATTTACGAGGATAACCATTTACTCGTTGTAAATAAGCCAGCTGGAATTTTGGTGCACGGAGATAAGACTAAGGATAGAGCATTGACCGATGTCGTGGAGGATTATATACGTTACACTTACAGTAAACCCGGTAATGTTTTTGTTGGTCTGACCCATCGACTCGATCGGCCTGTAAGTGGTGCTACGGTCTTTGCTAAAACAAGTAAAGGACTTACTCGGATCAATAAATCATTTCAACAAAAGGAAGTTAAAAAAACCTATCTAGCTATTACGAGATCACAGCCTGAGGAATTTACAGGTAGATTAGAACATTATCTATTAAAGGACACGGAGAAGAATAGAGTCAAGTTATTCGATAAGCAAAAAAAAGGATCTAAAAAAGCTATTCTAGAATATGATTTAATAGCTTCTGTAAATGGTTTTACATTACTTAAGGTAAATCCACTTACTGGAAGATCACATCAGATTAGAGCACAACTCAGTAAGATAGGGAGCATTATCATAGGAGATCGTAAATATGGAAATCATACTAGAGCATTGGAAGATTATAGTATCGGACTCCACTGTTATAAGATGGAATTAGAGCATCCTACCTTAAAAAAGCCCATTTCTTTTATTGCAAAGCTGCCTAAAATGCCTCATTGGAATTTCTTTTCTCATTTGGACCTTAATTCTCTTTGTAAGTAATTGGAGAGATTGTATGTTTGCCGTCGGTGAGGGCAATACGGTCTGCTCCTTTTGAATTCCCCCAGGGTGGAAACGCAGCAAGGGTAGAAGGTTGAGCGACTAGGTATTGTTCCTCACTTTATTTTTTTCTTTGCCAATATTCACCAATCTGTTCAATTATGAAATTTTTTATCGATACTGCTTCATTAGATGCTATAAAAGAGGCTAAGGATTTTGGGATGTTAGATGGAGTTACGACTAATCCCTCGCTCATGGCTAAAGAGGGAATTACAGGAAAAGATAATATACTAAATCACTACGCAGAGATTTGTAAAATAGTAGACGGTGATGTCAGTGCAGAGGTAATTTCTACGGATTTTGATGGAATCATGGAGGAGGGTAGAAGATTAGCACAAATTGCTCCTAATATAGTAGTAAAAGTGCCTATGATAAAAGATGGAGTAAAAGCGATAAGTCATTTTACATCAGAAGGAATTAAAACGAATTGTACACTTGTTTTTTCTGCAGGACAAGCTATTCTAGCAGCAAAAGCGGGGGCTACTTATGTGTCTCCATTTATAGGACGTATAGATGATATTACATGGCCAGGTATGCAGCTGATTAGAGATATGGCAGAGATTTATGCTATACAAGGTTTTGATACGCTTATACTCGCGGCTTCTGTAAGAAATGCTCTACATATTGTCGATGCTGCAAAAAATGGTGCAGACGTTATCACTAGTCCGCTTTCAGCTTATCTAGGTATGCTTAAACATCCGCTTACGGATATCGGATTAGAGAAGTTTCTTGCAGATCACAAAGCGGCTAATTCATAAGCCAGTGTTCACACCTCTTATTTTTTATTAAATGCTGTAGGTTAAGTGTCTACAAAAATATCCTCATTTTACTAGCTATTAATACATATTATATTTAACTTTAACATGTGGTGATTACGAAACTAGTCGTCTATATGTCAGTAAGGCTCTTTTTTCTGTCTACTACTTGACCATTACAGTAAATCTAAAATACCCCAGAGAAGAATTGTAACGCTTTTTGTGTCCACTTGATAGTGTGATAGGGCTTATGAATTTTATAATCAGTCAATTTAATTGATATGAATTTTAGATTATTTTTATTTATCGGTATTTTTTTATTGTCCTCTAATATACTTTCTGCCCAAAAAGGATTTTATAATGCCTTGCTTGATTATGTGGGAATTGATGTACCTTTTGAAGAGGGGGTAAGGTCTGAATCGTATGTGCTAGACGGTAACGAAGTTATAGAGTATTACAGTCCTAACTCTAATCGCTTTTTAGGATTAAAAATTAATACAGAATCGATATATATTTCTAAGCTGCGTTTTATAAAAAAAGATAAGCAGCTCAAAAAAATGGTAAAAAAGCTTGGTCTTAAAGAAGCATTGGTCTTTAAGTATGATAATATTACCCCTGGTATGACTAAAGATGAAGTGTATTCTATACTAGGCAAGCCAGCAAGATTTACCTATGGAATTGATGATTCTTCTCAGATATTGAGTTGTTTTTTTGTTGACTCCGTTTATAATTCTATGGTTTTTAGAGATGACGTACTAGAGAAAATTAATTATTTGTAATAATCTCTAAACTGGTCTCTATCAGTTTCTTCACCGTTTTTTTAGGATTACTACTAAACTGACCATTAGCACGATTTGCTAACAGAGCATTAAGCGATATAGCCTGATGTCCTAGTAATCTGGATAAGCCATAAATCCCAGCAGTTTCCATTTCTAAATTTGTAAGAGGGAGACCGTTTATCTTTTTATTGATGACTTTTTTAAGACTTTTAGAAAATGTCGACTGCAGTCGAATGCTTCTACCTTGTGGATTATAAAAACCATTCGCGGTAAGCGTAATCCCTTTTAAAAATGAATCTGTTGTAAACTTCTTTATTAATGTCTTATCTCCAGAAGTAATATAAGGGCTGATATTTTTTAGAGCTACTTGAGAATTAAAATCACTTAAAATTTGCTGTTCTTTTTTTGTCGGTTTTAGTTGATAAAAATTAAGTAGTCCGTCTAATCCTATAGCCTGAGTACTGATCAGTAAGCTATCTAAAGGAATATTTTTTTGGATACATCCTGAGGTTCCGATTCGATAAAACCTTAAGCTGGTTAGCTTCTTTTTAATAACACGTTTATTTAAGTCTATATTTACGAGTGCATCTAATTCTGTAAAAACGATGTCTATATTATCAGTTCCGATACCAGTAGATATAACGGTAAGTTTTTTTTTGCCTATCTCTCCGGAGTAACTATGGAACTCTCTATTTTTTTTGACATTGGTAATCTTCTCAAAGTATCGACTGATAAATTTTGCTCGTTCCTGATCACCTACGGTAATGATATCACCTGCGATATCTTCTGGTCGTAATCCTAGGTGATAAATAGAACCATCTTTATTTATTATAAGCTCTGAAGCTGGAATCTTTTTCAATTGAAGTATTTTTATAGAACCAATATAAAATAAATATTTTCCATCCTGTAGACCTATTACTTTTAAGATTATGAAAAAGGTATTTCATTTAAAAACATGTAGCACTTGTATCCGTATTATTAAAGAGGTCAATTGGCCTGCGGATATAATATTTCAGAATATTAAAGAAGAAAATCTTAGCAGTGGAGAGCTAGATATGATTGCTGATAAAGTTGGCTCTTATGAGGCTCTCTTTAGCCGTAGGGCTATGAAATATAAGAGCATGGGACTCTCCAAAAAAGAACTTACAGAGTCCGATATTAAACAACTGATTTTAGATGAATATACGTTTCTAAAACGTCCTGTAGTGGTGTATGAAGATCAAGTATTTATAGGTAATAGTAAAAAAGTCGTAGCACAATTACAATCTTTTTTTACCATGGGATAACCCATAAAGCATTAAACTAGTCACAGATCATCGTAATCGTTGATGTTTCTACTGTATTACTCTGATTTCCAGCTCGATCCTTCATGTAAATACCGATTGTAAATTCGTTAGTCGGGTACTCATCAGGGGATTCGCAAGGAGGAATGCCATCGGGGAACACACAGCAAGCAGAAAGGATAGTAAACGTAATTTCTCCTTCTATTCCGTTAGAAGCACCCTGTGATGGGAAGAGAGGTAGTCTAAAGTTTTGATATTTATCTCCTGTACGATTATCTATCATAAATACATCCTTGCTTCCGGCACCTTCGTCTGGTAGAAATCCGAGATCGCCATCACTATCTTCAAATCGAATGGTTATGTCTATGGAGTCATTAAGACCCACCACATCTTGTACGATTGTGTTTTTAGATAAGCTTACAAATTCGATTACTGGAGCAGTGCCGTCACCCGTGTTGTTTTGACAACTGAAAAAAACAATGATTGCTAGGAAATAAAAAATGAATCGATACAAAACTTAAATTTGTATATAAATCTATTACAAAAATTGATCATTCGCTTGAATAGAGAACAAATAGTAGAGAGATTATTACAACCGGACTATGTCAAAACTAATTTTGACCTATTGGCAATGGAGGTTTTTAAGTATCAGTATGACCGCTGTGAAGTATATAAAACCTATGTTGATTCTCTAGGAAAGCAGTTTACAGAAATCGCAAGTGTTGTTGATATCCCATATCTTCCTATCTCCGCTTTTAAGCATTATCAGATCAAGTCGTTTACAGAAGAGCCTGCTGTTTGTTTTGAGAGTAGTGGTACCACTACATCAACTACAAGTAAGCACTATATAAAGGATACTTTGTTCTACAAGAAAATTGCTCGACTTACATTTAATCAATTCTATGGCGATTTATCTCACTATTGTATCTTAGGATTATTGCCATCCTATCTAGAACGACAAAACTCTTCTCTGGTAATGATGGTAGATCATTTTATACAAACTTCTAAAGACCCTGACTCTGGATTTTACTTAGATGATCATAAAGCTTTGATCGAGGTACTTAAGCGTAAGCAAGAGCAAAATATACCTACTTTATTAATCGGAGTGAGCTTTGCATTACTAGATTTAGCAGAGGCGTATAATTTGGATTTATCCTCTATCACTTTTATGGAGACAGGGGGAATGAAAGGTCGTCGCAAAGAAATACCTCGAGCATCGCTTCATAAAATCATTTCTAACTCTTTTAATATCAGTAAGATACATTCCGAGTATGGAATGACAGAATTACTAAGTCAGTCATATAGTAAAGGGGACGGAATATTTAATACCGGTTATGCGATGAGGGTTATCCCTTATCAGATTACAGATCCTTTTTGTTCTGAGAGAAACAATAAGACTGGAGTATTAAATATTATTGATTTGGCTAATCTGGATAGCTGTGCTTTTATAGAGACGCAAGACTTGGTTAGGCTTAATGATGATGGTTCGTTTGAGATTCTAGGGAGACTTGATGAGTCCGACTTGAGAGGTTGTAATCTAATGGTAGAGTCCTAACATTAAGCTCTGATTTTAAGATAAAACTGTAGCGTAATTATATCTTTTTTGTGAAGTAACTAAGCATGTATATACGGATACAACATTCTTTTTGTAGACTTCCGTTATAAAGGCAGATTATATTGATTGTCCCGTCACTCCTTCATATAACCAGTCTGCTAGTAACTGACGATTCTGGTGTAGTAAAAATCGTTTTTGATTATTTTTGTTTTTGATATTTGCAAGTTCTACTAAAACAGCTTGTGGCATCGTATTCCTTAAAATGTAAAAACCTCGAGGACTAATTCTTCCTTTATAGCCTCTGTCTTTCTGATATTTTTTATATTTCTTTTTGAAAGTCTTTTGCATGTTTTGCGCTAGTGCTTTACTGGTTTTACTTTCTTTATAGTAGCAGAAATACGTATCCATTTTTTTATCCTTAGTATTAGAGTCGATGTGGATACTAACCATCTTTTGCTCCTTTATCCCTCTTTTACGATACATAGAGTAGAGATCATTTATTGCAGAGGTTCGCTGTAGTAATCTTAATTTTTGGTTACGAGGTAGTTTTAGTTTTCCTAAGCAGGTCTCATCACTATCACACTTTAGGAAGCGATCATCTCGGATGCCATCATCGTCTTGTATGATCATATGTACAGTGGCCCCGCGGCTAAGCAGATTTCTAGATAGTCTTAATGCTACATCATAAGCATACTCATCTTCACATAAAGTTTCTTTACAATCTAGGCACTGTGCTCCAGGGTCCGGGCCACCATGGCCGCTGACAATATAGAATACTTGATTGTGTAAAGAATTATCTACCACTTTTATATCCCGGTATTTTTTTCCAAATAAGTCTAATTGTAATGTCTTTATTTTACTTTCCTTAGGAGTGGCCGTTTTTATTCTTTCTATAGTTTCTAATTTTTGCTCTACGATTTCAACTTCGTTTGCGGCTGGTATGTGTGGCTTTGCTTCGATGCTCGTGTTCGATACGGGAGATGGTATATTCTTTTCAGCGGTTACCTCTAGTTCAGTTGTATTCTCCTCAAGCTTATTAGGAGTCGGTTTATTTCCGATACAGTATAGCTCATGATAGGGTACCCAGAGTAGTTTACTTACTATAAAATTGTTTTTTCTAAGCTTGTCTTTTCTAACTTGTTCGTTATAGCTTTTTATTCTGATTGCTTTTTGAAGATCAGAAATACCGAGTGTTGATCTGATACTTTTTCCATTGTATTTATAAATCAGTACGGGTAGTTTATAATCTCTGTTTTTATGTAATGGCTGATTAGCTTTCATGTTATTGATTTCATAAAAGTGCCTTACGTTACAGGACTGATCACTAAGTTTATATCGTCTTAGAAGGGAATATGCACCATCTCCATTTTTGGCTTTCGCCGAATGATATTCTGGAGAGACAGCAGCTCTTTGAGCTGTTATGCTCATAGTAAATAGCACTAGTGTTGCTAGGGTAAGTATAAATCGGTTCATGATATAATGCTTTCTAACCGTCAAATATAACACATTATAATTATTTATAATATGTAATTTCTTATTATTCTATTAGTTGGCTAATTATCTGAATTGATCAGTATTCTATAACTATTGGTCTTTTAATGATTACGTATTCATATCTTGATTCGATATCTTTGAGTAAAACTTAACTATTGGGTAAAATATTACAACTAATTAAGAAGGAATTACTACTGGAGCTCAGAAATAAATATGCCCTCGGTAGTATATTGCTTTTTGGGGTATCTACAGTCTTTGTGGTATTTAAGGCTTTTAATCAGTTTTCTCCTATGACTTGGAATGTTATGTTTTGGGTTTTGTTTTTATTTATCAGTACTAATGCCGTTTTAAAAAGTTTTACCCAGGAAAAAGGCTCACAAGCGATTTATCTTTATACACTATTAAATCCCTATAATGTTATCATCGCTAAGATGATTTATAATTTGTTCTTTCTACTTCTGGTGGGGATTATGATTTATGTGTTGTTTATATATTTTAGTTTTGATCCAGTAGTTCATTTAGGATTATTTATCCTTGATATAGGATTAGTAGCTTATGGATTATCTGTTATTTTTTCATTTGTATCGGCGATAGCAGCAATGGAAAATAATTCTTCTGTTTTAATGGCTGTCTTAGGAATGCCATTAGTATTACCCGTACTTTTGAGCGGTATTAAAATATCTACTATTGCACTGGGGATCACTGTTGATAGTGAGATGAATACTGATTTATTATTACTATTTGCCATCGATTTAATGTTGACAGGAGTCGTTATAATTTTGTTTCCTGTACTTTGGAAATCATAGATATGAATGTAAAAAATAACTGGTGGAAATTTTTAGCTGTAATCATCATGCTCTATGTATTACTAGCTGGGATGCTCATACCGATGAAATCCGGAATATACGGTGTAGATTCTATTTCTTTGATCGCCAGTAAAAATACGGTTATCGAGGTAGAGGGATATAATGCTAACTATGATAAAGCAAAAGAATTTAGGGCATGGATAAAATTTGACTCTTCGCACATTGCATTGGCGAAAGCCGTATCCGTAAAAAATTATAACAAAGCGGTACTTACTTTTGATCTCAATGTAAACTTGCCAGGAACGGGTGATGTACTTCCAGCTACCTTAATTATAGATAACGAAATTGATGGGTATGCAATATTTCCGGAAGGACTTGTTGTGACGAGAAATGCCTCTGCTGCTGATATTCCTTTTAAACATGCTACATTGGACGACTTACATGTCTCAGAAGGAATCAAGTTTCCTTACATGAATATTTTGCATGAAACTATCAGGAATACATTTTTCCACGTGGCTATTTGGATGGCTATGTTTTTGCTGATGACAGTAGCATTAATTTATAGTGTCCTTTATTTATGGAAACCTAGGCTTAGTTATGATCACCATGCTTATTCCTTTACGGCTATTTCTTTAGTTTATGGAATTATAGGATTAGCTACTGGTGCAGTATGGGCACGTTTTTCTTGGGGGGCTTACTGGACCAATGATGTACGTTTAAATATGGCGGCGGTAGCGGTGCTGATTTATTTTGCTTATTTTATTTTAAGAGGTAGTTTAGAAGACGGGGATAAGCGGAGTCGTTTTTCTGCGGCATTTAATATTTTTGCTTATCTCGCCATGATTCCTTTATTACTTGTAATACCTAGACTAAATGATAGTCTGCATCCTGGAGTAGGAGGTAATCCTGCGTTTTCTGGAGAGGACTTAGATAATACATTAAGAATGGTTTTTTATCCTGCTATTATAAGTTTGATACTATTTGGAGTTTGGATCGCACAGTTGCGTTTTAGAGTTTTTCAACTAGAAGAAAAACATATAGATAAAATAAATAGTGGCTCGCCTTTGGTAGAGTGAGAAAAAAGCTTGACTTTCGACATCAATATCAATTAATGATGAATAAAAAACTTATTGTTTTTACATTATTTGTATTTCTTTATTTTAATTCTTTAGCCCAAGGAGGAGATGACTTTATCAGGTCGACAGGTAAAATATACGCTGTAGTCGGGGTAATTCTAGTTTTGTTCTTTGGTATCGTATTCTATTTAGTCCGACTGGATAATAAAATTAAAAACTTAGAAAATAACCAAGATGAGTAGTAAACAAGCGAGTTTCCTAGACAGTGTCCATAGGAATTTTGACAAAGCCGCTGATCTATTAGATTATCCTTCGGGACTAATCTCTCAGATAAGAGCGTGTAATGCTATTTATGAAATGAACTTTCCTGTTAAAATAGGCAAGAAGTATGAGGTCATAAAAGCATTTAGGGTTCAGCATTCTCAACATCGATTACCGACTAAAGGGGGAATCCGTTTTAGTAGTATGGTTAATAAAGACGAGGTACAGGCCTTAGCGGCACTTATGACTTTTAAATGTGCAATCGTGGATGTTCCTTTTGGAGGAGCAAAAGGTGGTGTTGCCATCAGTCCTAGAAAGTATGATGCGGAAGCATTAGAAAAAATTACACGTCGATATACAATGGAGCTTATCCGTAAAAATTTTATCGGTCCGAGTAGTGATGTACCGGCTCCAGATTATGGAACTGGTTCCAGAGAAATGGCTTGGATATTAGATACATATACCACTTTTAAAAATGGATCTGAGATAGATGCAGTCGGTTGTGTAACGGGAAAACCTCTAAATCAAAATGGAATTAGAGGAAGAACAGAAGCAACAGGTAGAGGTGTTTTTTATGGCTTAAGAGAAGTGCTTAATGATGAGGCTGAGATGAAGAGAGTAGGTCTAGAACCAGGTATGGAAGGGAAGACCTTGGCTATTCAAGGTCTTGGAAATGTAGGATCTTATGCTGGATCGATCTGTAGTAAAGAGGGTGGTGCTTTAATCGTAGCAGTATCTGAGATAGAAGGTACGATCTATGATCCTAAAGGTATCGATATAGACAAACTAGTTAAATATAGAAAAGCTAAAAAATCTATAGTAGGTTTTCCTGGTACAAAGAAACTAGACGTAAGAGAAGACTGGGTAAAAATAGATTGTGATGTTTTAGTACCCGCAGCTTTAGAAAGTCAGATACATAAAAAGAATGCTAAATCAGTAAAAGCAAAAGTAATTGCAGAAGCGGCTAATGGCCCAGTAACTGCAGATGCCGAAGCGATCTTACTTAAAAAAGGTGTTATCATCATTCCGGATATGTATATTAATGCGGGCGGAGTAACTGTGTCTTATTTTGAATGGTTAAAAAACTTGTCTCATATGAGATTTGGTCGAATGGATAAACGTTTTAACCAAAATGCTTTTGGAAACCTAGTAGATCTTATCGAACGGAATACAGGTAAAAAAGTGAGTAATAGAGATAAGTCTATAATTGTAAGAGGAGCAGATGAAGTAGACTTAGTAAGATCTGGTTTAGAGGAGACAATGATAAATTCTTTTCATCAGATCAAAGACGTTTATAAAAGAAAAAGAAAGGTTCAAGATTATAGAACAGCAGCATTTATCTGTGCAATAGATAAAGTTGCTAATGACTATATGACTATGGGTGTTTTTCCATAGTGGTCCAGTGCTAAACGATAGAAATAATTCTAAAATAAAAGCCCTTGTAATAATTTGCAAGGGCTTTTTCCATATAAAAAGGTAATATCTGTTAAATAAAGGTCAATAAATTTTATTTTTCAGCATGTAATAAAATATAATTCTATTTTTGCACCTTAATTAAAAAAAAATAAGATTTGGAAGCAAAATTGGATAAGACGGATTTAGCAATATTAGAGTTATTACAGACTAACAGTAAAATAACAAACTTAGAGTTGTCAAAGAGGATAGGGTTATCTCCAGCTCCTACTTTAGAAAGAGTAAAAAAGTTAGAAACTAACGGAGTAATTAAGAGCTATCATGCTAAAATTGATCGTAGAAAATTAGGACTTAATGTAAACACATTTGTGCTCGTTTCTTTAGATTGGAAAAAAGCAAATACACACGAAATATTTATTCAGAAAGTATCTGATATAGAAGAAATTTCAGAATGTTACATCATTACTGGAGAGGCAGATTTTATATTAAAAATAACCTGTAAAGACCTGCAGGCTTATGAAGACTTGTTGTTTAAAAAGCTTTCTCAAATAGAAGAAGTCGAGAGATTAAAGACATTAATGACTTTATCAGAAGTAAAAAAATCAGAAGTACTTCCTTTTCATTACAGTTAGTAATTTTAGGTCTGATAATTAGTCTTCTTTAGAAAATACATTTTATGCCTCGTTTACATACGGGGCATTTTTTATACTATGAGAAAAAAAGATTCTGTTCTTTGGAAAATTAGTTCTGCTCGCTTCCATCATATTTCTTACTTGTTCGGGACCATGCACATAAAAGATAATATCGCTTATACTCATTTAAATAGAGCCTTGGAGAAGATGGAGTACTGCCAGGTAGTAGCGTGCGAGTACAATCTGGATCAGGCTTTAGGTAAAGGAATGGATGGTGTTTTTATGCTGCCAGATCAAAAGCATCTTGTGGATTATATAGGAGAAAGGAAGTATAACAAGATCAAAAACATAATATTAAAAAGCTTTGGTTTAGATATCTCTCCTCTAAGTCGACTATTGCCTATGACGCTTATCAGTATCCTTACCGAAAAAATCTTAAATGAGGATAATGCCATATCGCTGGATCAGAAAATATGGAACGAGGGAATAGCTAGAAATATGGAAATGACTGGAGTAGAGACCTTTGATGGGCAAGTAAGCATCATGAAACGTATAGATGTGGATTATCAGATAAAAATGTTAAAAGACGTATGTCGTAGTGTATCCTCATTCCGCAAAAAAATACTGAGTCTAACGGATATGTATAAGGAGCAAAAAATACATCAGTTGTACAAAGTCTCTAAAAAATCTCTGGGAAAATATCGGGATTTACTTTTGTTTAAACGGAATAAAATCATGAGTGACTCGATAACACTGATGGCCCAAAATAATAATGCATTTATCGCAGTAGGAGCAGCTCATCTAAGTGGTAAAAAAGGACTCCTTTTTTTATTAAAGAAAGAAGGGTTTACGGTTACACCATGTGGTCAAAACGAATCGGTAATTAGAATTTAAAAACTAGCCTAGTTTAAAATAGCAAATGCATAACTCCTTAATATTACCTGCAGTGTAAAATAAACATGCTGCTTATTATTTGGGCTTCTTTCTATTATTGCGTTCGGGACTTTCTTCGTTCTAAAACCCAAAACGGTAAGTAAACGATAAGCATTAGCACCCACACTAAAACTTGAATCTGGATAAGATAGTATGGATAGTCCATCATCGCACTATATAAAGTTTTACCTACAGGTTTTCCTTGCATATACATATAATTAGATCCGATCAGATAGTTTATCCCAAACATAGTCCAGCCGACTACGTTAAGCCATATCCAGGCTCTGAGCAAATCTTTAAAAACCAGCCTAAACCCAAAGTTAATTGCACAGTAAAGAGCAGCTATAGGTAAGCCCATATGTATAATCCAGTAACGCCAGTATTCATAGTGAGGGAATGCATCTCTGAGTGTAGGAGTGAGATTAGCTTGGAAAGTGCCCACAAAAATCCAAATAAAAAAAACAGCCCACATATTACGATTCCTGAGGTAAGCCATGACTGTCATAAAAACAGGTAACATGTTGCATAGCTCTAAAGGATAGTCGATGTGCGGATTAAATATGCCCAATTTCCATCTGATAAAAACCTTTGCATATTGCACTGCCCACAATCCGATACAGAAGTACTGTAAATATTTCCATTGTTTATCCTCTGACCATTGATTATGAGCATGCCTAATAAACAAAAAGCCTAAAACACTATAAACAATAAAACTTATGTAATGCTGGGCAGTGTAGTTTTCCCAGAGGTTATTATCCACAAAAAAATGGTCCCACATATACTATTTCGATTCTTTTTCGAGATTCTAAAATACTATTTTTTAGGATTATCAA
>CALLXF010000071.1 GCA_938015805.1 uncultured Saprospiraceae bacterium
TGGTAGTAGCTTACGCCAATGTAAAGGACGGGTAAAAACAAGACCATAAAAATTAATAATCTAGCACAACCGGTCATTTTATATTTGCTCTTCATGATTATAGTATTAAGAGTCAAAGTTATACAGAATGACTAATATTATCTCATAAAATTTAGGCTCTATGTTGATCAGAATGGGTGAGTGATTAAATGCTAGGTATCCTTTTAAGTTATGCAAGGATTGACCTTTTTGATTTTAGTGGATAAATTTTTAAAATCCGTTAAAAACAAAATAGTGTTTGAGCAGAACTAAGAATTGTAAGAATAAGATATGCCAATGGGATAGTATAATTAATAATGTGAAAATCAGCTGTTATTGCGAGTTTATTTTGTTTAGGATTTTAAAGATTTAGGAGCGTTAAGAAATCAAAACAGTCTTGAATTTTTGTTTCTTTTGCTTCAAGGCAAAAGAAAAGGAGGCATTTGAATATGAACTTAAATGACAATCAGAATGGAATAGATATTTTTTACCCACTCAAATCGACATAGTGCCAAAATTAATTTATTGGAGACTACATGTTAAATAATAATATCTACCTATATTTTTTAAGCTAAACAAAAGTATCTTTTCTCTCTCAGCTCTATCCTTAAACATTCCTATCTTTAAAAAATGAAAATTAAAAACTGGCATGTCTCCGTTCTGCTTTTTTCTTGTTTATGGATATATTTATCTTGCTCTGAGGAAGTGCCGATGTCAGGCATCCCGGATAATATAGGTATCTATCTACAAACGATTCCAGATATTCCACAGCGATCTGGGGATGCCGTTATAGGAGAAAGCTATTTGTTAAATGGAGATTATGTAAAAAGTGGTTTACCTAGAGCTGTTTATAATATGACATTGGCATTAGCTAATCCAGGACTTAATGAATTAAATAGATCAGGGATAAATCAAGATATTAATTTTCAGTATACCTCGCTTATTAACCAAGATAATGTTGAGGTCGTTTCTCCTAATTGCTTCCAGTGCCATGCTGGTTATGCAGATGGTCAGTTTATACTCGGATTAGGAAATACCTCTGGTGATTTTACTACTAATCAAAGTGCAGCTTCTGGATTTCTAGATGGCCTAGTAGAAACTAACTATGGAAATCCTTCTGCCGAGTGGGATGCTTATTTTCCATTTTCTCGAGCTGTAAAAGCAACGGGCCAGCACCTAGTAACAGAAACGATAGGAGCAAATCCGGCAGATAAACTGGCTCTAGTTTTAGCTGCTCATAGAGATCCTAATAATCTTACTTGGATAGATGATCCGCAGATTACAATACCAGACGAGGTCATTCCAGCAGATGTGCCAGCATGGTGGCTTTTAAAGAAAAAATCAGTTATGTTTTCTACGGGTATAGGTAGAGGTGATTTTGCTAAGATGATGATGGCTAGTAGTATACTAACTTTAGAAGATTCTACAGAGGCTAGGATCATAGATGAGCAATTTGTAAATGTCTCTGAGTTTATCAGAAATCTAAAATCTCCTAAATACACAGGAAATATAAACAGCGATAAAGCAAGTAGAGGAGAACAGCTTTTTGCATTAAACTGTGCAACCTGTCATGGCACTTATGGCGATAATCCTACCTATACTACAAAACTGGTAGATCATGAGGCCATTAAGACTGATCCAGCTCTTGCTAATAGTAATTATGCTTACGCAGAATTTGAAAGCTGGTTTAATAACTCATGGTTTGGGACGGATACCTATGCGGCACAGATTATACCTGGTGATGGATATATTGCTCAGCCTCTTGATGGAATTTGGGCGACAGCACCATACTTACATAATGGGTCGGTACCGACCTTAGAAGATTTATTAAATAGTGTCCAGCGACCTACTTACTGGAGACGATCTATAAATTCTGAGGATTATGATCACATAAAAGTGGGGTGGGAGTATGTAACTGAGACTAGTAAGAATAGTAAGTTTACATACGATACTACGCTACCAGGATACGGGAATATGGGTCATTATTTCGGGGATCATCTAAGTGTTGCTCAGCGATCAGATCTAATAGAATATTTAAAGACATTGTAAAATGCACTTAAAATAAAACTTAGGCCTTTTAAGAATCCGTCATTTCCTTTTATTATCTTACACAAGAACTTTGGATTTTTTTGATTGGGTATTTATACCTGTTTTTTTTAGAGTATTAGTACGTAGTCCAAGAAATAGTATAAAATTTAATTTTGTTTTGTTAACTCCCTTAGCTTAAATGTGTAATAAAATGTAATTAAATTATTCACAATAAAAATTACCTACTAATGAAACATTTTGGAACAACTCTGAGCCTCATGGCTTTTGTATTGCTATTGATTTCCTGTGGAGAGAAAAAAAACAATCCTACATCCACATCTACAAGTACTAAGAAAGAATCAACATCCATTGTAACTCTTGCAAATATAGGTTTGACTTCGACTCCTGTTGATAGTAATGACTTTAAGGTTTGGAAAAGGAAATGGGAAACCGATGGAGTGAGTTACATGAATGGACCAGCTTTACCATCAGGTCTTGCTAGAATGACTTATTTTGATGTACCTAAGGATGATTTAACGGCACTTTTAGCACTTAACCCGAGTCATACAAGGTTTTATCTGGGGTTAAAAACGGTTCCTGTATCTAATGAAGTTCCTACAGGATTAAAGCCTCATTTGTTTCTAATAGGGACTGATGCAAATGGTGTTTTAGATATGAGTCATATCTACGATTATACAAGTGCTTGTCCTCCGGATTGTACAAAATAGACTTTAGGTGTAAATAAAAGTACATGGAATTTTGGATGAAGATCGATGGCATTATTAAGGATCTGACTATAATCCTTACGATAGGTGTTAGTCTTGTTTGCATCTTTTTATATCCTAAATTTGATAGAGTTGAAAAAAAGTTTGCTCATTATGTAATACTCGGAGCTATTTTTGAAATCATTGCGTTCTCTTTAGTTTATTTATATAAAAAAGGTATTCTCCAAAATTTGGGAATGGAAAACACTTTACCTGGATTGCATTTGTATACTTTACTTCAATTTATTTTTTTATGTATTTTCTTTCACCGCTTATTAGTTAGATATAAGCTTACTATTCCTTTATATCTATCTCTTGCAATCGGAAGTGTTTTGATAATAAGTAATACTTTATTTATTCAAGGTATTTATGAATATTGTAGTTTTAGTAAAGTAGGTGTAGAGCTATTTATACTGATATGTAGCGTGATCTATTTTTTAAAAGTAATCTCTACAAAAAAAATTAGTAGGAATGAAAAAGGAATAACCCTTTTTGTTAGTGCTGTTTTTGTGAATGCCGGAATGACTATATTGATACATTTATTCAGTAATGAGATGTTAGTACTAGATAAAAACATGAGTTTTTTATTTTGGACTTTTCGAGCATTTATAAATATGAGTACGCAGCTCATAATATTATATGGTGTTTATCTAATAGCATTTAAAGGAGAGGATGGAAGACCTTTGCTTGGTAATTTGCAATCTTAGAATGTATGGAAGCAGCTAATTTAATGTATTTAGTAATTATAGGGATTGGAATATTTTTGCTTCTTATAGTTTCTATCTTATTGATATTTAATACATCTAGAAAAAGAGTTTTATCAGAAATTAGTGAAAGGCAGCAACAAGAATTAGAATTCCAACAAAATCTTTTAAAGAATAATGTAGAAACCCAAGAGAGAGAGAGGTCTAGGATTTCAAAAGAATTACATGACGATATCGGTTCTACGCTTAATGTAGTAAACCTCAGTTGCAATATGCTAGAAGCGACGATCGCTAATGGTAATGATCCGGAGATTCCTCTAAACCAAATTCGTACATCTTTAAATGAAAGTATAGTTAGAATCAGAGAATTAGCTCATGTACTTTATCCGCCAGTTTTGGAAAAATTTGGTTTGCAAAGTGCTCTGCAGTCATTAGTCTTATCGATTAATAGAACAGGACAGGTAAAAATAAATTTAGAAGTAGGGAAGGATTGGGGGCAGATGACTCTGAATGAAGAACTAAACATTTACAGATTGCTACAAGAGCTAATAAATAATACCATTAAACATGCCCAAGCTTCTACAATATATATAAGTTCTAATGTAGAACACGATACTATTCAGATGATTTATAAAGATGATGGTATCGGATTACCAGAAGATATTTCGTTAAAAGAAGGTATGGGCATGGGTAATATAAGAACGAGGACTACCTTACTTAATGCAGATTTAGAGATAAAAACTGAACTTAAAAAAGGTGTAGAATTTATAATTTCTATTCCCGTAAAAAAATAATCCTTCATGGAAAATAAAAGAATCTATAAAATAGGAATTGTAGAAGATCATACCATTTTTAGGAATGGTTTAAAGATGATGATCGACTTAAATGATCAGCTAGAAGTAATTCTGGAAGCAGAAAACGGTAAGGACTTACAAGGTAAACTATCAGAAGAAATAGTAAACGACTTAGATCTTATTTTATGTGATATGGAAATGCCAGAGATGAACGGGGTAGAGACGGTAAGATTTCTAAATCAAAAATATCCTGATATTAAAATAGTGATTCTATCTGGACACTATGAATCGACACTGATTCTAAAAATGCTAGAAATAGGAGCTTCAGCCTTTGTTCCTAAGGACGAAAAACCAAATGAATTTTACCAGACCATCATAAATGTAATACAGCACGGATTCCATTATAATCAGCATGTGGTACAACTGATCAGAGAGAAAATGCTTTTTGGGGTAAAAGAAAAAAGAGCAGAGCTCGTCCAGTTATCTCAAAGAGAAAAGGAGGTGTTGTTTGAAATTTGCGAACAAAAAACCAATAAAGAAATTGCCGAAAAATTATTTATCAGTGTGAGAACTGTAGAAGGGCATCGTAATAATCTAATCAGTAAAACACAATCTAAGAATACCGCGGGTATTATAGTTTATGCAATCGAAAATGGATTTTACAAAGTAGATCTAAAAAACCAAAAGAGCTGGGATTAACCTTTGACGTACTAATTAGTTAAGAAAGAAAAAGTCCATCTTTTGCGATCAAAAGATGGACTAGTAATTAGAAAAATTAAAAACCTACTTTAATCATTCCTCTTCTATAGCCTTTAGAGCCATTATGCGTTTATACTATTTTTCTATGATTAGCCTTTTGTAATTGGACTGTTCTGCACTTTCGATTTTTACAAAGTAGTTTCCTGAGGCTAAGTCACTTACGTTAAGTTTATAAAAATTAATGCCTTCACCAATGTTAATGGATTTAGTAAGATGTAACTTACCCATGTTATCAATCACAGTTACTTGCAAGTCTTGCTCTTTAGAGCTCAAAAGTCTTACAGTAGTATGTCCAGATTTACTAGGGTTAGGACTGATGCTTTGTAATACAAATCCTTTGATGTCTTTGTGCATGCTAGTAACTACTCTCGAGTAATCATACTGGCCATCGTAATCTACTTGCTTTAATCTATAAAAGTACTGCACATTAGATTGCATATTATCATCGACAAAAGTATAATCGATTTGTTCAGATGTATTTCCTTGACCTTTTAGCCATCCTATTTTACGGAATTCTTTACCGTCCATGCTTCGCTGGATTTCAAAACCAGCGTTGTTTACTTCATTTACTGTAGCCCAATCAAGTATAGTATTATTTCCTTCTAATCGTGTTTTGAATTTAACTAAATCAACAGGAACTACAGTTCCAAGTGCAGCACAATCACAGGCATCTACTGAACTAGTTCCTGACTCAGCAACACTTTGCACTCCAGTAACTGATGGGTTTACTGTAAGCATATCGTCATTGTTCCATGTGACTTCCATAAAGCCCAGTTGATTTCCATTGATTCTAATGCCTACCATTCCTGTTACGTCATTACAACTATCATCTTGCCAAGCACCACCACCATTTGCGACATTCTGATAATCTAAAGTTGCTTGACCACCTAAGAGATCCGATTCTGCTCTCCAGTCTGTATTTGCACTGGTGATGGCATCGTCGCAGTCAAATTTGGTAGCATAAAAATATCCAGCCACCGGAGCGGCATAAGCAATTAATTCTGCTCCATTTTTTGGCTTCATAAATAAATCTGCAAAACTGCACATACCACCTCCAGCAGTACCCGTAGAAGCGTCAAATGTAAAATCTGTAGTTCCGTCACCATTTACATCCACGTCCATATCATCTCCGCCTCCAGCGGCATTGGCCGTCACTACATTACTTGGATCGAATGTAGCAATATCACATTGTGCGGCTAGGGCAAAAGGGGTAATACTTGCTGCCGCCAATGGTATGATACTAATGAGTGGCGATGAGATTCTGGTTTTAAAACTAACAACAGAATTGTTCTTGAGTACATTTTCTGTTTGGTTTTGATAGGATATTATCTTATCCTTAAGACTAAGGGCCTCTTTATCCCTTGCATATTTTTTAAGTTTTTTCATGATTTAAAAGTTTAGTTTTAATTTATAATATGTGTATTTATGATAGCATTACATGTTTTTGTTTTCTTTGTCTGTAGAGTCTAGCATCTATTGGTTTTATTAAATCTTCTGGAGTAACTCTATGATCTAAAAATTCTGATATTCTTAATGCCTCCGCAAAAGGGTTATTTATTACTTCTGCATAATCCACTTCGAGTATTTCGATATTTGATTGTTTCCTTGCCCAGTCTTTAGCCTTTTCTCTAGCTTTTTTGAAGCTATTCATGACTTGTACAGGATATACATCTTCTCTATTTTTTACACCTAGTTTTTGCAACATTTTTCTTTGCGAAGCCAAAACTTCATCAAGATTACGCTCCATAAAAATGATTTTATACTTATATATTAATGGAAGTTCAGGGACCAGATTTGAAATTACTTTCATCGCTTTATCCATAGATTCTGTAACCCATCTTTTATTATGCTTGATCGATTTTATATTATTATGTTCGTAGTATCCTTTAGGATTGTTATCATCTGCGGTTCTTTCCTTGTCTGTATAGATTCCTATTCCGGCACTTTCTAGCATTTGCATCATCATAGAAGTTCCTGATCTAGGCAGGCCAGAGACTATAATGACTTCTCCTTTAATATTTCTATGGAAGCTTTGTCGGTGTCTCGCTGCTTCATTAGGTCGATCTAAGTGGGTTTTATAGATTTCTATTAATTTGGCTCTAGCCAAATTGTTTTTAGGATTAAAACGTAAAGACATTTCTAGAGAATCTGCAGCGACCTGATATTCTCCTTTATTAAATAGAGCAAGGCCTAAAAATCGATGAGAAGCTGAATTATTGTATTCCATTCCTATCGAGGTCAATAATGATTCAATAGCGATATCGTGATTGCCTTTTTGATAATGAATAATACCATACAATAAATGCATAGGGGCATACTCATAATCTAATTCCATTTCCTTTTCTAAGGCTTCTTCCGCCTTGTCTCTAAAACCAAGAGACATATAGCATTTAGCTATTTTAGTAAGGATATGAGATTGTACTTTGTCTACCTTTTCTTCAATAGACTTAAAGAGGGTTAATGCTTTTTGATACTTTCTCTCACCCATTAGAAGGGTGGCTTCCATCATGTCAAGCGCAATAGGATTATAATATTCTTTTTCTTTGAGTTGATTTACTAACTCTCGAGATTCTTTAAGTTTACCCTTAGTTTGATAACAACTTGCTAGATGGAATCTATACCTCGGGATACGTGGATTTGCTCTTAGTAGTTTTTCCAAAACGGATATAGCCTCATCTAGTTTTCCACCAAATAAATAGCTTTTTGCTAAATTGTAATTATTGAAATTTTCTGTATTTCTTATAGCTGCTGTAAAATCTTTACCGATGTCATCTACATATCCTAACGCTACTAACTGCTGTATCATAGCTGTCTCACTATCAGGATCCATCTGATATTCAGAGTGACTTTTAAATTTGGTAAATGGAATGTCTTCCCAGCTATCGATGTATGTGGTTTCTAACGGTTTTATATAAGCGTCATCTAATGTTTTGCCATCCATATCTTTAGCTACTGATAATCCAAAGTGAGAGAGTATAGTAGGACAGATATCAAGAAGCCCAGCTCCATGGATCAAATGATCTTTTTTGATACCAGGACCCATCATTCCGATGACTCCATAAGGACTATGTTCATAAGCAGCACCTCCTGGTTCTTCAGGAATATATTTAGGCCGTAAATGGTCTGGTTGGAAGCCGTGATCAGAAATGAGCATGATAGTCGTTTCCTTACCCGCTAGTTCCATTAATCTTCCAAGTAGCATATCATGATATCGATATCCAGCGGTGACGACATCTTTATAAAGGTCATATGCGTTTTGGCTAATGTGATCTAGTTTAGGAGGATGATATTTCATAAAACCATGACAATAATGATCTATAGAATCAAAGTACACCGCCGCAAAATCCCATTCTTCGTTTCTGATAATATTTGTAAAGGCCGCTTGTATAGATGCTGCATGTGCAGTTACTTGAGCGACAGAATATATTCTTTTGTCCTTAGTCTGATCTATTTTTTCTGCTCTTGGAATAAAAGGCAAAATATGCTGACCAGTGAGTTCTTCAGGATGCACTCGTAAAGCCGCAAAGCGTTCTTCCTCTGATGCGGGATGTATACATCCACTCATCATATCCCATCCATCTTTTAAGGACCCATTATCTTTTTGATAGAAATTAGAAATAGAAATACCATTCATTTCTTCGGCAGGGTGGCTAGGCCACCATCCTACACTATGACATTTGTAATCATGTTCGCTCAGGATTTGCCAGATGGCTTTTACTTTTCTGGAAGTACTTAAAACTGGTTTAAGAGATTTTTTATCTTCCGAAGGTTGCAAAAATCCATGAATGCCATGCTTGTAGGCATGTTTACCAGTAGCGATAGAGGTCCATAGCATGGGAGAATATGCAGGATCCATAGTCGCCAGGTTTCCTATTGTTCCGCCATTGATTAATTTTTCGAGATTAGGCATTTGTCCTTTTTCGATTAGCGGATTGATTATTTTCCAATCTGCAGCATCCCAGCCGATAAGCATCATTTTTTTGTTCATGACTTAGCGGTTTTAGGAATGGAAGTAATAGTGGTTTTTGTGGAGGTGTGATTTTTATGATGAGCTAGTTTTTCTTGTCTCCATAATTGGATACCGATGTCTCCTAGTGCTAGAAGTCCGAGAGAGCCTTCATGGGTCACTTTAATGCTTTTCCCTGACTTAGCTTTAAGCAAAGGGGATTTGTGTATTAGGTTCATTTTAAATGTATTTTAGTTGCAATTCAAAAATAGTCCTGAAAACCTGTCAGTTTTATAGTGTAAATACTAGAAATCAAAGCAGGTATAAATACTTGCTTTGATCAATTTATAGGAGATAAAGATTTATTTTTGGGAATAGATTTTTATTGAATAAAATAAAAAGAGCCGATAATTTTTCACAATTATCAGCTCTATGCAACTAAACCTGTAGTGCATTATGAAGACACTAAAAGTTTAATTCCTCATTTAACTTCTCGATGGAAAAACACCCTGTAATGCAATAATGTAATTAATACAGTTAAAGGGTTGCATATTATTAAATGCTTGTCCTTGTCCAAAATTTTCTGTTTCAGCACCCATAGTTTGAGGAGTACCAGCTGTACTTGCGTAAAGATTTTCTCCCCCTCTTGCAGGATTTGATGGAAAGTACCCACCTGCTCCCGATGCTTGTGCGGCTACATTATCAGAAGCTACTAACTGGTGATTATGAGCTGGAATATTATCAGCTAAAAGCGTATTAGTATTACTGCCTCCCTTTTCTCCTTGATTATAGGATGGTAATCCTGGGCCCTGACCTTTATGTATAGGTACTCGTCCTCGTAAATCAGGTAAGGCAAAAGTAGATCTACCGTCTCCTCCATACATTGTTCCGATTATAGAAAAAAGAGCGGTATTTTGAGCTATTGGTAATAATTGGCCTTCGCAAAATGCCCATCCTCTGGGAGCAAAATTTCCGGCAAACATGATAAGCTGTCCTAAAAATGGATTCATAGTTATATTTTTTTAGTGAATTTCTAATTTCGAGCAGGATAAGTTCCTTGAAGAGCTATTATAAAAGAGACACAAGTGTATGGCTGCATATTATTTATAGGATTACCACCTCCTTGATTGGCTGTAGTCGCACCCATGGTTTGTGGTGTACCAGCCGCACTTGCATATAAATTAGTACCACCTCTTGTAGGATTTGATGGAAAAAATCCACCTGCTCCGGTTGCCTGATCTGCTACACCGTCGGAAGTCGTTAGTGCATGATTATGGGCAGGAAGGTTATTTGTGGTTAGGGTTGTGGTGGCTGCTCCTCCTTTTGCTCCTATCTGATATGGAGTAAGACCAGGACCACTTCCAGGACCTATATTTACTCTTCCTCGTAGATCTGGTAATCCGAAAGAAGTCCGACCATCACCTCCGTAAGTTGTTCCTAATATAGAAAAAAGAGCTTGATTCTGATCTATTGATAATAATTGACCTTCGCAAAATGCCCATCCTCTCGGTGCAAAGTTGCCTCCAAACATGATAACCTGTCCTAAAAATGGATCCATAATTTTGTTTTTTGATGATTAAAAATTGTTTTAAATGACTTTAACAAATATGGAATCTTATATCCGCTAAATGATACGTACTTCTTAGGGTTTTAGGACTAGGTATTTATACGTGCCGGCATTATGGACTAGAGGATTAGAATAGGGAGAAGTCTAAAAAAATATGGAAGTGTAATAGTTTATTGTGTTTGGGACTAATTTAAAATAGCATGGAAACGTAAATTTTAATTTACATTAATCTGACTGGCTAGAGAGGCAGGAATGTCTATAGATTTTTGGTTTTGTTTTATACGTACGTGGTCGGCAGCGATTTCTGTTACTGTAAAACTGGTATTGGGCATTAGCCCTAATTCCCATAACTCGCTTTCTATAAAATCATTAATCTGAGTTTTAGATATACTTGCACTTTGAGAAGGGCGTAATTTGAGTAGAGGATTTAATGGTTTATGCTTCTTTTGAGGAATCGGACTGCCATGTGGATCGTTAGCTGGAAATCCGAGCACCCCGTCTACCTCATCTAAAATCTCTTCTGATAACCAGTGCTCTAGTCGATCTGCTTCGTCATGGATTTGGCCCTCAGTAAGCCCCATTTTATTTACTTGGTAAGATTCCCATAATCGGTGTGCTCTTACAAGTTCTTCCGCTTTTTCAAAACCTTTTATACTAAGAGAAACCTCATTTCCAGAGGTAACAATAAGCCCTTCTTTTTTTAAATCTGATAAAAGTCTACGCAGTCGTTTAGGGTTATAACCTAGACGATCGATGAGCATAGCTGCGGTCAGTTTTTCCTTTTTATGATATTTTATACCTTGCCTTAGGATGTCTTCTTGTTCGATTTTATTACGCTGTATTCTTTTGTTTATGGCTTTTGCCAATATTCCTTTACCTGGGGCAAACACCACTGTTAGTAAATAAATACCTGTGGCTACAACTGCCATTAATGGTCCCGGAGGAGCATTAATAATAATTGCTAATATAAATCCGATAATGGAAGTACACATTCCTAATATTCCCGAAATAATGATTACGTTTTTTAGTTTATCTGAGAGGAGTAAAGCAGTAGAAGGTGGCGTAACTAGCATAGCCACTACGAGGATTAATCCTACAGTTCTCAGAGCAGCTACGATTGCAAACGATAACAAGAGCATGAGGAAATAATGCATCGTTTTTACTGATATTCCCATGGTGGCAGCGATAGTAGGCTGGAATGTGGTAATAAATAGATAGCGATAAAATAAGATCATACTTATGATCGTGTATATCGTTACGCCTAGAGTAAGATAGATGTCCTCATTAGATACACCTAGGGTGGACCCGAATAAAAAATCACCTAAATCTAAGTGAACTCCCTCGGAATTATTTAAGTAAGATATACCGATAACACCTAGAGCAAACATGGCTGTAAAAATAATGCCTATAGCAGCGTCGTTTTTAGTATCGACCCGATGCTGTATCCAAGTAATCCCAAATGCTGTAACTAATCCCGCAATGACCGAACCGATAAAAAATCCAATAGTACTGTATCCTACGATGATAAACGCCACATATATTCCTGGCAAAATAGCATGAGCTAGTGCATCACCGATGAGTGACATATTCCGTAATACGATAAAACAACCGATTACGCCACACATAATTCCGACTAAGGAAGTAGCGATCAGTCCACGGATGACCCATTCTTCCGATAATATCGATAATAAGTCCATTATATAAATATATTAAAAATAAATTTAGATTAGTCTAAAAATTTAAGAATTGTAGTATTCCATAATCACACCTTCCTTGAGGGCAAATTCGGAAATTTGTAAGAGATCGGTTTTTGATAACTGTATCGTATAATGCATCAGGAAAAAAGCTACTACGATTAGATCGACTCTTTCTTTAGGTAATCCCTTTACTTGATGTCTCTCTATTGCAGTTTTAGACATGACTAATTCTCTAATTCTAAAAAAGTCGATGACATGACATTGATAGGAGTGCGTATACCATTTTGGAAGATCTAGCATTGCTTGTAAAACCTCAAAAGAACCAGATGCTCCAATAAGAGATTTTATATTCTGACCCTGTTGTCGAAGTTTTTGTAGTTGTAATTTTAGTGGAGCAAGGTGGTCATCTAAAAAGGTTTGCATAGCTTCTTTTTCCAAAGCTGTCATGGGCTCCTCTTTGTGGAATCGAGCTTTTAAAATGGCTAGACCGATCGGAAAACTTTGTTTCCATATGATACTTCCAGTTGATAATAAAATGAACTCCACACTTCCACCTCCGATATCCATAATCAGATGATTCTGTTCATCTAGGTCCACTGCCGCTCCGACACCAGAGGAAATATAAGTGGCTTCCTGATCGCCATCTATAAGCTGTATATCTATATCTGCTTTTAGTTTAGCGTCTTGGATAAATGAGGCTCCATTACTAGCGGAACGTAATGCTGCTGTTCCGAGGGCTTTGTAGGCTAAGATATCATGAGCGTTCATTATTCGACGAAAGTCGCACAAGCAATCAATTCCTTTTTTGTAAGATTCCTCTGAAATTTTATCTGATCCTCCTTTGGCTAATTTTGTATAAACTCGTTGTCTATAGATTTCCTTAAAACCTACAGCACTTTTTTCTGTAATAAGTAAATGGAAAGTATTAGACCCAAGGTCGACTACTGCAAATCGTTCCAATATTTAGATTATTGACCTTGGCGAATATTCTGGTTTTGTTTCATTCCTTGCTCTATCATTTGCTTGTAAAAAGCAAGACCACTTTCTGTCATTTTGTTTGCCGCTACAGGTTTTTCGTTTTCCATGAGTGCGTAAAATGCACAGTTATCTCCATAATAAACATCCATCTCTTTTACGATATCTCCACCTACATGGAACATCTGACGAGCAATAGATTTACATCCAGGAGGAATAGTAGGCTGTACTTCTGTACTGATGTATGAGATGTTTGCTTTTATAGAATTTTCTGTACTCTGACTCATCGAGAACGGAAGATCATAAAAGATATAATCTGTATAATCACAATTATTAAACAAGTACATGATGTCCTCTTTAGGAATGGACTTAAACTGAGCAATGTCGGCTGTTTTAGCAGGGGCAACAGTAGGAGTACCAGTAGATTTTGCAGTATCGGACTTGCATGATAAAAACCCGATCGTGCTTATAAAAACTAGGTTTAAAAGAATTTTCATGTTATAGCAATTTATATTCTAGCCTAAAGGTTAGAAAATATCCTAAGAGTCCCACATTTTGGCCGGTAGGATTTCCATTTTGGGTAATTTCTCTAGAGTACATACTAAATAAGGAGTGAGAATAACGAGTGGTAAAGGTCAACTTAGGTCTAAAGGAATACGATAAACCAGCATGAATACTCACATCGTGTTTTCTGTAATTACCGATTCCATCTATTAATAAATCATCTGTACTATCCACGTCAAATAAGTATCCGTAAGAAAAACCACCTTCTGCTTTAACTTTAAAATACTTTTCGTCTTCGATATACCAGTCTTTAAAATTTATAAATAAGGGAATGGAAATATAATCTAGGTTAGTCACTACGATATCAGTTGCCGATAACGGACTCCGACTTCCTCGCTGTGAGAATAATAGTTCTAAACCTATATCCACTTTTTCCTTAATAGGGTAGGAAACACGAAGACCAGCATGTAGCCCCGCTTTATTAAATCCTGCAAGTTCATCTCCTTCTATCTGTGCCGCATTTACACCTAGCAATATAGAAGAAGAGAATTTCTGGGCAATTATCTGAGTGGAAAAACCGAGTAAAAAAATAACTGCAAGAATGTGTATTATTTGTTTATTCATATTAAATATAAATCCGATATTAAAAATATATTTGTGCTCTAAATATATAACGTCTATATGACCATTAAATATACGAGAACAAGCTTACAAAAAATAGAGAAGCTTTTCGGTGCGATTGATTATAAAGTGAGATATGAAAAAGGTCAATTCCAATCCGGTTATTGCATAGTAGAGGATAGAAACATCGTGGTAATCAATAAGTTTTTTGATATAAAAGCCCGTATTAACACGCTGTTAGACATATTAAGCCAGCTTACTTATAGTGTAGAAGAACTTTCTCCTGAGTTTGTAGAGATCCTCGGATCCTTTGATATGATATTAGAAAATCGTCGTCAAGTGGCAGAAGATAAGGATAATCAGCCTCAAAACGAATTGCCGTTTGTGGAAAAAGATGAGGAAATTGTCGCCCTCGATGAAGTTTCTTGAAATTAAAATAACTCTTGCTCTATTTGATATTGATTACGTTCAGGAGCATTTCTACTAACCAGTTCTGCTAAAAATCCAGTTAAAAACAGCTGTACTCCCATAATCATCGCCGTAAGTGCAATGTAAAAACTAGATTGTAGAGCGATATTTTTTGCAGCCAGATTATAATATAAAGCATAAAGTTTATACCCTCCTAAATAGGCAAATAAGCAAAATCCGAGAATAAACATAATAGTCCCTATCGTTCCAAAGAAGTGCATAGGACGTTTCCCAAATTTACCCACAAACATAATAGAGGCAAGATCCAAAGGGCCATTTATAAATCTAGATAATCCAAATTTACTGCTCCCGTATTTACGTGCTTGATGCTGGACTACTTTTTCTCCTATATTAGTAAATCCTGCCCATTTTGCGATAACTGGGATATAACGATGCATATCTCCATATACCTCTATAGATTTTACCACTTCATGACTGTATGCCTTTAGGCCACAGTTCATATCATTTAATTTAACACCAGACATCATACGTGTTACGGCATTATAAAATTTAGTGGGAATGGTCTTAGTAATAGGATCGTAACGTTTCTTTTTCCAACCGCTGACAAGATCATATTTTTCCTCTACGATCATCTTGTATAATTCTGGGATCTCATCAGGACTGTCTTGTAAGTCGGCATCCATGGTTATGATTACCCTTCCTTTTGTTACCTGGAATGCTGTGTTTAAAGCAGCAGACTTTCCGTAGTTTCTTCTAAATTTTATAGCCTTTATTTGCTTGTTTTTTTCTCTTAGTTCGGTGATGATCTGCCATGATCGATCTGTACTACCATCATCTACAAAGAGGATCTCGTAACTATAATTGTTCTGCTCCATGACCCTTTCTATCCAAGCGGATAGTTCTGGCAGCGATTCTGCTTCGTTTAATAAAGGTATGACGACTGATATATCCATAGTTACTTACTACTACAATGCATAGATAGTACCACAAAATTAAATTATTATAGTTTATCAGTAAGCTAGGTCTATGCGACTTTATTCTTTTTATAAATAGAAGAGATAATAATAGAGAGTATTATACCGCTAAATAGCTTAGAAATAAAGTCCGTAAGGATTGTAAAGAAGTCTTTTTGATACTCTATTTTATCGAGCTCTGTCTCCACCTCATCAAGCACATCATCAGGAGCACCTACCCAGTCTAAAGCTTTTTCCATTATTTCCATGGTGATATCTAACTCTATTTTTGCTAGATCTGGATTTATAAAATTATAAAGGATGTAGGTAAAAATACTGATAATAACCGCTGCAATGAGGTAAGTAATAAAACTAGCTTTTAGTAATTCCCCAAAGCTAGCATAACCACCTAATACTGATCGTTCATCTTTACAGCTTTTTACCAGAAATAGAATTAAAACTAATCCCCCAAATAATTTAGATTGCTTTATATAAAAACCAGGATCAAAAGTATGACTAACTAAGTAAAGTAAAGCACAGGCTAAGCCCGCGTACAAACCATTCTTTATATAATGAGTATTAAATTCCATCTGGGATATGAGTTAAGAGTAAATCGCACTTTTTTTACCGTTTATAATACCGATTACTTTTCCTTTAAACGTGGTATTTAAAAATGGTGAATTATTAGATTTTGATAAGTTGGCTTTCTTATCAAAAGTCCATTCTATATCTGGATCAAAAAGGGTTAGTTCCGCTTTTTCTTCTTTAGCTATTTTTATTGGCTTTAAGCCCAATAATCTTCTTGGTCCTGTAGATAATTTATCGCATAACGTACTGATAGATATCTTATCGCCTATAGAAGTCAGGCAAGCTGCAAAGGTTGTTTGTAAACCGATCGTCCCAAAACCGGCATAAGAAAATTCCATCTTCTTTAGTTCCTCTTCTAGCGGGACATGGTTAGAACAGATGGCATCAATGGTATTATCTTTTAAGGCTTTTATTAATGCGTTTTGATCTTTTACAGATCGTATAGGCGGCTTTGTTTTATACTGACTATCAAACTCGCTAAGGACATCGTCGGCGGCAACTAGGTTTAGATAAGCTACTGTGGCTCCTACTTTTTCTTTATTGCTTTTAGCGGTTTTGATTATCTTACATGAGCCTTCTGTGGAAATTGTATGGAAAACTATATTAGAATCCGCATACCGATTTAGTTCTAGATCTTTTTGTAATGAGGAAGTCTCAGCGATACTAGGAATACCTTTTAATCCTAATTGTATGCTCATAAGTCCCTCGTGTACCTGACCGCCATTTGCGATTTTATTATCTATAGATTTCTGGATAATTACACCTTTAAAAGATTTAACGTACTGGAGTGCTCTTAATAAAACACCACTATTTTGTAAGCTTTTTTTACCATCAGAAAAAGCGATGGCACCATTTGCCTTGAGATCCATCATTTCCGTAATATCATCTCCCTCGGTTTTGTTGCTCAATGCGGCAATGGGTAAAAATGTAACGACTTCTTTTTTAGTCTGTGCTTTTATAAAATGTACTGCTGATTTATTATCTACGACCGGATCAGTGTTTGGGAAACAAGCGATAGAAGTAAAGCCTCCCGCCGCTGCAGCTCTTGCAACGGTTTGTAAAGTTTCTCTATGTTCATATCCTGGCTCAGCGATCTGAGTACCGATATCTAACCATCCTGAGGAAACATGTAAATTAGCACTGGAAATAGTTTTTGCAGATGGAGCTGATATATTTTTACCTATTGCTATGATTTTACCACTCTTAATATGGATGTCTTTTTTACTAGAATTTACTTTGTCATCCGGTCTGACGATAGTGGCATTTTTAATCAGTAGCTCCATTTATAAACGATTTATTTTTTCCATAAACGTATAATCAGTGACTCCAGGGCCAAAAATATCAACGCAAATATAAGACACCATTTCCATAGAGAAACACCTTTTTCTTTTTCTCCGATGAGCTCCGTAAAATTAGCATCTTTAGCATTTTCGATAATAGAGATTCCTTTTTTCTCAAACTTATTACGCAATTCGTCAGCACTGTAATAGCTTAGATCTGATTCCTTACGATCATAATTAAAGGCTAGGTTCATTAGCATCTTATCGGCATAATTTAACTTGTAAATTCCGGGTTCTTCTATTTGATCCATCACATCGATCATGACCTTGTTAGTCAGTTGATTTTGTTTAGGGATAAACTCCTTTGGTCCTGTGATTTTAAAGGTCTCACTGTTAGAAACTTGTATTTTATCTGCTTCTATTAATCTGTTTTTACCGATCGTGTAAGAACCTACAGAGGCAGTTGCTTTTGCAAGAGCCATTTTAAAAACCATCGGAACAAAAACTTCTGCGTTTAATACCAGATCATTTTGTTTGGCATCTAGAGGACTGGCACAGAGATATAAAAACCCATTTCCCTTTTTATACTTCATTAAAAAAGGAGATCCATCTCGATAATCGAGTAAATTTATTCTACCTCTACTGGCATAGTTACTTACAGTAAAACTAGTTTGCGTTATCGGTAGTTTTAGGTTCTTATTTCTCTTTAAATAAACATCAGAGAAAATATAGTCGTTTGTATTTATTTTCGATACTTCCTTTTGAGCGACTCCGACTTGTTTAAAATTATCAGCAGCTAGACTATTTAGTAAGTTATTATAGGCAGTTATAGATGCAGACTTAGGTGGAAAAATCAGTAAATTTCCTCCATTGATTACATATTCGCTGATCTCTGATATCAGTCCAGATGATGGACTAGAAATATCGTTTAAGATCACTAAATTGTAATTTTTTAGTTCAGAATACTGGAAACCGCTGACACTCTTATTTACAAAGTTAAAATAGGAGATACTGTTAAAAACAGACTTGAGATATTTATTACCTCCACCATCGTTTAGAGACAGCACCTTTATATCCTGAGGTACTTCATAACTCACGAGATAGGTATCATCAAACTGCACAGGGTAGTCCTTTATATTTACATTAAAATCTTGCCATCCATTTTTAAGTACACTTATGTTTGCGGTATCGATTGAGGATGATCTTGCTTTTATATCGATCTGTCCGAGTGGTTTAGAGATACCGTTTTGCTGAACAGTAAGACGTACATTTTCTGCATCCTCGTCGGAGTGATTTGTAGTTTTTATAATCAACTGATTATTCTGGCTCGGTATGATCACTGGAGAGGCTAGATAGACTGTATCGATACCCACATTACGTTCTTGTACAGACTGGAATGGTACAAAGCTGATATTGTGAGATGAATCTATATCTATATTAAAGTCACTAATGGATTTCTGAAAATCAGACAACACAAAAAGCGAGTTTATGTCAGCTGCGTTTTCTAAAGCTTGAGATTGCCTGATATAGATGCGATCTAGTGTTTTTACTGCCGGCCCGATATTGATTTCATCGATAGCATTGATAGCATCTTCTTTTGTTAAAAGGCGTTGTTGCTTTACTTTAAAATCATGAGATATAATCTGGAACTGATCCTCATTAGAGTAAGCAGATACGATTTCTTTAGCTTTTTGTTTTGCCTTATCGAATAGTGGAATATCACTACTTAAAGCCTTCATACTAAAAGAATTATCTAAAAATATACTGATTGCCCTTGTTCCCTGTTGTACATCATTTCCTTTGGGTAAAAATGGTTGAGCAAAAGCAAGTATAAGTGCGGCTAGGGCCAATAGTCTAGCGAGTAATATCAGAAAATTCTTAAGTTTATTTCTAGAGCTTGTTTCTTCTTTTATTTCTTTTAAAAACTTGACATTAGAAAAGTAGACTTTCTTAAACCGTCTAAAGTAAAATAAATGAATAATGATCGGAATCAATAATGCTAACAAGCCCCACAAAACCGCTGGATAAAGAAACTGCATAGGCACAAAAATAGAATTAATTATACTTAGTAATCGTTTTGGTTATTGTAATTTCCATTCTTATCAAACTTTATCTGATGAAGCCTATTGCATTACTACTATGTTCATTAATTATTTTGTCTTTAAATGCTCAGAAAATTGACCAAGAGCAGTTTAAATCCTTGAGTTTTAGGAATATCGGACCTGCTGGAATGAGTGGTCGAGTAACTGCCATAGATGTAGATTTATCTAATCCCGATATTATTTACGTAGGATCTGCATCGGGAGGGGTTTTTAAATCTATTAATGGAGGCCTCACATGGGATCCGATCTTTGATGATCAGCCAGTATTATCCATAGGATCAATAAAAATAAACCAAAAAAATCCAGCCGAGATCTGGGTAGGAACTGGAGAAGGGAATCCTCGTAACTCTGTAAACTGTGGTGCTGGTATTTTTAAATCTATAGATGCAGGCAAGACATGGAAAAGGATGGGGCTAGAAAAAACTAAAGTGATCCATCGTATTATTATACATCGCGATAATCCTGATATCGTATATGCCGCAGCTATGGGTTCGCCGTGGGGACATCATCCGGAGCGAGGCGTTTACATGACTAATGATGGAGGTAAGACGTGGAAAAAATCTTTATATGTAGACGATAAAACGGGTGCTGCAGAGTTGGTCGTTGATCCATCTAATCCTAACAAAATGATCGTATGTATGTGGGAGCATCTAAGGGAACCATGGTTTTTTAAATCTGGGGGCCCAGGATCTGGATTGTATATCACTTATGATGGAGGAGAGAACTGGAAAAAGCTCACAGAGGAGGAGGGTTTGCCTAAAGGCGAATTAGGAAGATGCGGATTGGCATTTGCATCTAGTAATCCTAATAAAGTGTATGCCCTCATAGAAGCAAAAGAAAATGGATTGTACGAGTCCAATGATGGAGGAGCAAACTGGACTCTAGTATCTAAAAAAGATATCGGGAATAGACCCTTTTATTATGCTGAAATTTATGTAGATCCTAAAAACGAAAACACCATCTATAATCTACATACTTATGTAACTAAGAGTACAGATGGAGGAAAGTCGTTTACTAATATCGCAAACTATGGTAATAATGTCCATCCCGATCATCATGCCTTCTGGATCCATCCTGAGGATACGGAGTTTTTAATTGATGGTAATGATGGAGGTATGAATATATCCAGAGATGCCGGTGCAACATGGCAGTTTATTTCTAATCTGCCGATAGGACAATTTTATCATGTAAATGTCGATGATGATTTTCCTTATAATATATATGGAGGTATGCAAGATAATGGATCTTGGGTAGGTCCAGGATATGTATTGAAAAGAGGAGGTATACGGAATTATGACTGGCAGGAATTATATTTTGGAGATGGTTTTGATGTATCTCCTTCGCCTGTAGATAACCGTTATGGATATGCAATGAGTCAAGGAGGAAACGTAGCTTATTATGATCGACTGACTGGAAAATCTAGATTTATAAAACCGATACACCATGATATAGATGTAAAACTACGTTATAACTGGAACGCTGCATTGGCACAGGATCCGCATAATGATTGTGGTGTATATTACGCTAGTCAGTTTGTTCATTTCAGCACAGACTGCGGTGATAGCTGGACTACGATTTCTCCAGACCTCACTACTAATGATACTACTAAACATAAACAGCATATCAGTGGAGGACTTACCATCGATGCGACTAATGCAGAAAATCATACGACTATCTTATGTGTGGCACCGAGCCCAGTGAATAAAGAAGTGATTTATGTAGGTACTGATGATGGAAATCTACAAGTTACCACTGATGCTGGGAAAACTTGGACTAATAGGAGTAAAGGAATGTCAGGTCTTCCAGCGGGTTCATGGATACCACAAATTAAAGTATCAGATAAAAATGAAGGAGAGGCTTTTGCAATAGCTAATGATTATAGACGTAATAATTTTTCTGCCTATGCGTATCATACCACTAATTATGGGAAAACATGGAGACGTATCGTAGACGATCGGAAGGTAAAATATTTTACCACCTCTATGATCCAGGATCCGCAAGAAGAGAATCTATTATTCTTAGGTACCGATGGAGGACTACATATATCATTAGATAAAGGAAATACCTGGATTCATTGGACAGAAGGTTTTCCACCTGTGCAGATTAGAGATCTTGCTTTTCAGAAGGATCATAATGATTTAGTGATTGGAACTTTCGGAAGATCGTTCTGGGTACTAGATGATATTAAGCCGTTGAGAGAACTGGCCAGGAAAAATGATTTCAGGAAAAATGATTTTGATTTACTACCTAGCCCTGATGCTTATCTCACCAGTTACAGATCTTATGATGGTATCCGATTTATCGCACAAGGCGAATTTGTAGGAGATAACAAAAACAATAATGGCTCGATTTCTTATTGGGTTAAACCCAAAGAAAAATCTTCTGCTAAAAAGGAAGGAATCGATAACAAGAGAGGTAAGAAAGGAGAGGTTAAAAAAGAGAAAGATAAATCTAGTGAGAAAGGTAAAGACAAAAAGAAAAAAGAGAATAAAAATATTATTGTAAAAGTATTAAACTCTAGAGGAGACACAATCAGATCATTCACTACCGAGCCAAAAGAAGGCCTTAATAGATTTAAATGGCGAATGAATCATGACGGTGTAGATTATCCAAGTCGTAGAGATAAGGAAGATGATAAAGCAGATCGTCCTGGAGGATATCGTGTTTTACCCGGAACATATAAGATAGTAGCCACTTATAAAGGGGTAAAAGATTCTACGATGCTTAAAGTAAAAGCCGACCCTAGACAAAATATTACCACTGCAGATATCACTGCGATACAAAAAGTGTATGATACTTATTATGATAACGTAAAGAGAGCGGAAACCGCTTTTCAAAAAATAAAGGAAGCCAAAAAATCAGTAGCTATAGTTAAGAAAATGATGACAGTAGCAGAAGATAGTATCCAGACTAAGATTAAAGAGCAAAATAAAGAGATGGGCAAAAAGCTTGCTGACTTAGAAGAATTATACATGGATAAACCAGATCAGAAAGGTATCCAGCGTAATCCTAATACTTTAAACAATTATCTTTATGGAGCAAGTAGATATGTCGGATCTTCATGGACGGAGCCAGGGAAAAATGCAATGCTTGCGGTGACACAAGCTAAAGAAAAAACAGATAAAGTGATCAAGCAAGTAGATTCCTTTTTTGAGGAGGAATGGGTAAAGTATAAAGAATTTGTTAACACGCTAAATTTGACCCCTTTTAAGCCACAGGGATAATACATTTGCAAAAATTTTAAGAGATGAGAAAATATATATGGATGGTGAGCTTTTTACTAGTGTTTGCATGTAAATGCGACTCTGGCGAAGTATCCAGTACTACGGAAGAACCAAAAAAAGCGGTGCCCGGTCAGAAAAAAATAACCGAGGAAGCAAAAGCTTTTAATGAAAGAGTAGCCAAAGAGAAAAGAGCGGAAGGCAAAAGAAAAGGTATGACAGATGGAAGAGGTTCTAAAGACATGGAGTCAGGAAGTACATTAGATGGTAAAGCCACTGATGCAGATGCAAAGAGCGGAATGGGTAAAGAAGATTATTATGTAGATAATAAAGCTGTAAAAAAAGCAGGAAATAACAGGCCAGTAACTACTACTAATCAATCGATACCAAAGAGTTGTGATTTACTAGGAGAAGCATTTATGACCAAGGAGTTTAAGATTAAAGATGGTATCATGATAAATGACGCTTCTAATGCTAAGTCGCCAACAGTAAAATCTTGTTTTTTTAGATGGGATAATGGGGTACTTCCTAATAGTGGAATTTACCTGCAAGTAATGGGTAATCCAGTCCCTGACGAAGTAGATGACTATGCTTCTTTTTACATAAAAGGAAAATTAGAAGGAGGAGAGATGGATCTCTCTGGTGCTAATTATCAGTATAAAAAATTCGATACGGTAGGAGATGATGGAGCCTATAGTGCTGAGCAAGGAAGATACTATTGGAGAGTAGGAAAAGATCATGTATTTATGCTCGCGTTTAACTTAGGACTAGGCTCTAAGACAGAATACAAGCATGCTGTAAAAGTATCTAAAGAAATAATGAAAAATTATAATGATCTACAAAAGATGAAATCTTACTAGTCTACAATCACTAAAAGATATTATAAAGCCTGGTAAATTTTTTGCCGGGCTTTTTTTATGTAAGTACTAAGATTAACTAGGTTTTTGGCTTTGTTTTTTAAACTAAAAAAACATCAAAATTAAATCCATAAAAGCGAGAAATTATCAGCCATTAAGATATCTTTATTTTGAGTTAAAGTACATTATTAATACTCGGATGCAGCATGAATGGTGATAAAAGGAGTAGTATAATTTTTTCTAAACTCATTATTGTTCACGTTTTTAAAAAGCTCTAAATTTTGAGTAAAATTAAGGTTGTTTACCCTGACCAGTTTGAACCACATAAGCACTGGTATCCAAAGGCTCTAAATGCGACTATACATCCTATGATAAGTTTCTTTTTAAACTTAGAGCAAGAGCGTATCATTACCAGATACTGTCATATGCATCCTAATGTAGATCGAGAAAAATTAACTGAAATATTACAGCATAGATGTAAACATTTTATCTGGGGAGGAGCTGATTTATTAAATGTTACCTCTGCTGGTGGTAAAAGACAAATGGTAGTGATCGAAAATAATTCTTGTCCTTCAGGACAAAAATCGATGCCCTTAGTAGATGATAATCAGGAGCAAGGTAGTTATCGACTTATGGTCGAAAGGACTTTTAAACCATATCTCAAAAATCTACGAAATAAAATAAAAGGTAGCATAGCAGTGGTGTATGATAAAAATCCTATGGAAGTATCTGGATATGCAGAGGTCATCGCAGATGTCATGAAGGAACCTGTGTATTATGTTTCTTATTATAAAGATGACCCGGATCCGAGCGTAAAATTTGTTGATGGGATTATGTATGTTTTAAACGATGGTAAATGGATACCTATCAGGGCTGCCTTTAGATATCTGACTCAGAAGCCATGGAACAGATTACCCGTAAATTCTAAAACTAAAATATTAAACCCAACGCTGGCTTGTCTTGCAGGAGGAAGAAATAAAATGGTCGCTGCTAAGGCTTATGACCTATTTAACGCAGAGATATTACCGTTTGGCTTAAAAATAAATATGCCAGAAACCATATGGGATGTAAGTAAAAACGAGGTGCCTTTATGGGTAAAAAAAATGGGAGGACACGCAGTGATAAAAGTACCATATAGTAACGCGGGCCAAGGGGTTTATACGATCGTGACACCTGATGAACTAGATGCTTTTATGGAAATGGAATTTGATTACGATTTATTTATCGTGCAAAGTCTCATTGGAAATTCTAACTGGAGTAGTAATACAGCATCAGGAAAACTCTATCATGTAGGGATGATCCCAGACCAGAAAAACCAGACCTTCATCGCGGATATCCGGATGATGGTCAGTTCTACAGAAAACGGGATAAAGCCATTATGTACTTATGCTAGGAGAGCAGAAAAACCACTAGTAGATAATCTGCAAAATGGAACCGATAGCTGGTCCATGTTGGGAACTAATCTTTCTATAAAAAATGATGACGGAACCTGGGACAGTGATACTAATAGATTGGTCCTCATGGATCGTCGGGATTTTAATAAATTAGGAATCGGACTAGATGATTTAATAGAGGCATTTATACAAACCGTACTCTCAATGGTAGCTATCGATAAAATGGCTCAAGCCTTAGTAAACAAGCAAGGAAAATTTAGAACCAAGTTATTTAAAAGCCTAAATGATGATCAGAGTTTATTAGATGAGATTTTAGTAAACTAGCCCACTAGTTTTACGTATCATAGGAATGCTAACTATAACTAAAGATGAATAATAAGTACTTTGACTTAATAAAACAGAGTTATCGTTTTCCTCAGGATGGTTTTGATCTCACAGAGGGTTACTTATCATTTAATGGATTTTCTATAAAATATCTTATTGATAAATATGGAACCCCTCTTAAACTTATGTATTTACCTAGGATAAAATCCCAAATCGTAAGAGCGAGAGAATTATTTGAGAAGGCACTAAAAAATAACAGTTATCAAGGATCGTATCATTACTGTTATTGTACAAAGTGTTGTCACTTTGCTCCCATTGTAAAGTCTGCGTTAAAGGAGAAAGTTCATCTAGAGACATCCTCTTCTTTTGATATAGATTTGATATTTAGCTTGTTTAAAACTGGGGAGGTAACGACTAGTACGATGATCATTCATAATGGATATAAAACAGATGACTATCTTCAGAAGATTGTAAGACTTAACCAATTAGGGTTTAAAAATTCAATTTTAGTTTTAGATTCTAAATCCGAGATCGTAAGGGTAAAAAAGCTCGCTAAAGATTATGATGGTGTTTTAAAAATAGGAATCCGTATTGCTATAAACGAGGAACCGCAGTCTGCATATTACACTTCTCGTCTAGGTATACGACCCGCTGATGTTTTAGAATTTTACAATGATAAAATCGCAACTGATCCTAATATCTCTCTTAAGATGGTTCATTTTTTTATAGACTCGGGTATAAAAGATACGGTTTATTACTGGGGAGAATTCCAAAAAGCCTTAAAACTTTTTGTACAACTAAAACAAGAGTGTAATGATATCAAAGCTATAAACTTAGGAGGTGGTTTTCCGATCAGAAATAACCTAGGATTTAATTTTGATTTTGAAAACATCATAAACCAACTAGTAAAAAATATCAAAGATGCGTGCACTGAGGCAAATGTATCAGACCCTGATATTTTTACAGAATTCGGAAAATATACTGTAGGAGAAAGCGGAGCGGTAATCTTTGAGGTATTAGAACAAAAAAAACAAAACGAACAAGAGACCTGGTATATGGTCGATAACAGTCTCATGAATACTCTTCCGGATGTGTGGTCGATTCAAGAAAAATTTATTTTGCTGCCAATCAATAAGTGGAATAATCCTTACACCAAGGTACATATAGGAGGGATCAGTTGTGATCATTCCGATTTCTATAATCCAGAAGATTTTAATGAGCAATTATATCTACCTGCCATAGACGAAAACGAGGAGGAACCTTTATACGTAGGTTTTTTTCATACGGGGGCTTATCAGGATGCTATCAGTGGATACGGAGGTATAAAACACTGCCTGATTCCTGCTCCTAAAATAATTATCATAGATAAAGATGAGCAGGGAAATATGATCGACACACTGTACAGAAAAGAGCAACCTGTTGAAGAAATGTTATCTATTTTGGGATATAATAATCATGATGAATAAACCAAGCACATTTGCAGGAATTCCTGTTCAATTTTCCTCTTTCGCGGAATCTAAAGTTATGTTACAGTCCTTTCCCTATGACGGGACGAGCACCTGGGGTAAAGGGGCGGATAAGGGTTTTGCTGCTTTTTTAGATGCTGCAGAAAACATGGAACTATATGACATAGAAACCCAAACAGAAGTATATAGACATGGTATCCATATCACTGAAGAACTGAGTGGTTTTAGTTCGCCAGAAGACATGTTTAAAAAGACTTATGCACGGGCTCTATCATTAATAGAAAGTGGAAAATTTTGTACTTTTTTTGGAGGAGAGCATTCCATTAGTATCGGAGTAATCAAAGCTTTTTATAAGAAGATAAAAAACCTTTCTGTTTTACAAATCGATGCCCATGCTGATCTACGTAAAGAGTATGATGGATCTCCCTATAATCATGCTTGTGCTATGTACGATGCGAGTATAAATACTAATCTGGTCCAAGTGGGGATTAGATCGATGGATCAGTCTGAGGTCAAGCATATGGATATGTCTCAGACTTTTTTTATGGAAGATATGCGTACTAATAATGATTGGCAAGAGCGATCATTATCATTACTAACGGATGACGTATATCTGAGCTTAGACTTAGATGCCTTAGATCCATCCATTATGCCAGCAACAGGAACACCTGAGCCTGGAGGGATGATGTGGTACGAGTTGTGCAATTATTTAAAATCAGTTTTTATTAGGAAAAATGTGGTCGGATTTGATATTGTGGAATTAGCCCCGATATCAGGTTATCACGCTCCACAATTTTTAGCCGCTAAATTATATTACAAAATGTTATCCTATAAATTTATGTCAGATGCAAGATAGAGGACCCGTTTCTAAATTTATCACTCAGCATTTTAAACATTTTAATGCCGCATCATTAGTGGATGCTGCTCAGGAATACGAGACGCAGATAGAGCATGGTAATAAGATGATGATTACACTGGCGGGAGCGATGAGTACCGCAGAGCTAGGTAAATCACTTGCAGAAATGATACGTCAGGATAAGGTGCATATTATCTGTTGTACTGGAGCAAATCTAGAGGAGGATGTTTTTAATCTTGTTGCTCATAATCATTATAAACGTATCCCTCATTATCGTGATCTATCTCCTGCTGACGAAAAAAAATTATTAGACCAGCACTATAACAGAGTAACGGACACCTGTATCCCGGAAGAAGAAGCGATGAGAGCCATAGAGGATCATTTATATAAAGTATGGAAGGATGCAGATGATCGTAAGGAGAGCTATTTTCCTCATGAGTATTTTTATAAAATTTTGTTGAGTGGCGAACTAGAAGAAAAGTACCAGATCGATTCAAAGGATAGTTGGTTATTGGCTGCAGCCAAAAAAAATATCCCTATCATAGTACCCGGATGGGAAGATTCTACATGTGGAAATTTCTTTGCGTCCTATTGTATCCAAAAAGATATGAGTCCGACTACCATGAAATCTGGCATCGAATATATGATGTTTTTATCTGACTGGTATCAGCAAAACACAATGGATTGTGGAGTAGGATTTTTCCAGATCGGTGGTGGAATTGCAGGAGATTTTCCGATCTGCGTGGTCCCTATGATTCATCAGGATTTACAATTAGACACTCCCATGTGGTCTTATTTTTGTCAGATCAGCGATAGTACTACGAGCTACGGTTCTTATTCCGGAGCCGTCCCTAACGAAAAAATCACATGGGGGAAATTATTGCCAGAAACACCTAAATTTATCATAGAGTCCGACGCTACTATTGTAGCTCCATTGATATTTGCCTACGTTTTAAAGTGGTAAATAGGTATTATAATTTTGAATATAATTATAGTTAACTCTAGTCTAATAATGTAATGTAAATCAGTGGATAAAAATAAATATAAAGTACTCGTTCTTACGGATCATGCTAAACATAGTAAAGAGAATTCATTGTACGAACTGATGCGTAAAATGATCGTCCATGATAAGACAGCATCGATAGATATAGCCTCCAGGGCAAATGTTGTTAACGATGACTTTTTTAGAAATTTTGATAATACTAAATTGATGGTTTATCAGGTAGGAAATGATTTTGGGTTTAACCCAATAGAAAACCTGCTGAGTGATAATCTAGTTATGAGCAATCTTGAGGATTATGATCTCGTCTGGTTAAGGTTGCCACCTCCACTATCTAAGGAATTTTTAGATTTTATAAATAGCACCTTTACCGATACATTGATTATCAATGATCCCGAGGCTATTTACAAAACAGGAAGTAAAGAGTTTTTGGTAAATTTTAAAAAAGCCTGTCCACCGATCAAAGTATGTAAAACACTGGAGGACATAATATCTTTTAAAAAATCTTTTCCGATTGTCCTTAAACCGTTTAGAGAATATGGCGGAAGAGGAATAGTAAAGATTGATGGCGAACAAGTATGGGAAGGAAACAGAGCATTATCTTTTACTCAATTTTCTCAGGATTATAAAAAAAGTCCGGTAGATTATTTAGGTGTAAAATTTTTAAAAAATGTAAAGCAAGGGGATAAAAGAATTGTCGTCGTAAATGGAAAAATTTTGGGAGCTTCTTTACGGCTTCCGCCAATGAATTCCTGGATGTGTAATGTAGCCATGGGAGGTACCTCTACGATTGCTGATGTTGATAACGAAGAGAAGGAAATAGTAGCTCTGATAAATCCTACTTTATCTCAAATGGGTATCGTCATGTACGGTATCGATACATTAGTAGGAGACAATGGAAAGAGAGTGTTGTCAGAAATAAATACGACTAGTATCGGAGGTCTTCCTCAGATCGCAGCGACGAAAAAAGAACCTTTAGTAGAACAAGCCATAGATTTAATATGGGCCTATTTTGAAAATAGTAAAGTAAAACGCAATTAAAATAAAGATGGAAAAAAATGCTCCTGTAATCGACACGCTAGATCTAAATGCGGTTCCAAAAAATAGTATTTCTAGATACTGGCTAAAAATTGTAGAAGACGGTATGGGTGTTCCGATGATGATACCAGTGATGATCGCTAAGGGAAACGATACGGGTAAGGTCGTCGGACTGACTGCTGCAGTTCATGGAAATGAGCTTAACGGAATACCTGTAATCCAGAGGCTATTTACGGAGATAGATGTTAACGAACTCAAAGGAACAGTAGTAGGAATACCTGTGGTAAACACGCCATCTTACTTGCGTAAAAAAAGAAGATTTTTAGATGGCGTAGATTTAAATCACATTATGCCAGGAAAAGAAAATGGTACCGTAAGTCAGATGTACGCATGGCGTATCGTAAATAAAGTGATTAAGCAGTTTGATTACCTTCTAGATCTTCATACCGCAAGTAACGGTCGGATGAATTCCTATTATATAAGAGCAGATATGGATGATCCGGTAGTGAGAAAGATGGCTTTACTTCAGAATGCTCAGATTATAGTACATAACCCTCCCAGTGATGGAACGCTGAGAGGAACGGCAGGTGAGCTAGGGATATCAGCCATTACACTGGAGGTAGGAAATCCTAATTCGTTTCAGAAAGGTATGATAAGAGATGGTCTTACCGGTATGCATAATATCCTAGGATACTTAGGTGTAACAGATTCTGAAGTAGAGGAAATCTCTGATGAGACTGTGCTGTGTAAAAAATCGTATTGGATCTATTGTGATCACGGAGGATTACTCACCGTACTTCCTGCGGCTACACAGATCATAGAAAAAGGACAGACGATAGCGATTATGCGAAATGTTTTTGGAGATGTGATTAAAGAATATAAAGCACCAGAGAGAGGAATCGTAATCGGTAAAAGCGTAAGTCCTGTAAATCAGACTGGAGGAAGGATTTTACATTTAGGGATTATAGATGAGTAGGGAAGGGTATTAAATTTTTTAACCGTCACTATTCCGCCAATAATAATAAAAATAAAAAAGCCTAAAAAATTGAACATCAATGATTTAGGCTTTTACTTATCGTACCGAAGGCGGGTACATTATGTATATTGATAATCAGTTAGTTATACTGCGTAAGGGGACAAATGGGGGACGAATTAAGGTTAAACCTAGTTTAAAAAGCGTATTTATAACCTTTTACTTTAACAGGCTCAACTTTTTTGATTTTAGACAAATAGGCTTCTTTCTGCTTTGAGGTAGCAGTTTCAACCTTTATAGGTTTTGAAGTATTAGAGGTACTCTTCAAAAATTCTCCCATATGCTAAAATTAGATCATTTTTATCTAAAATCCGATTATTAGATATTGAATATATAGTTTAAAAAATAAGATCTTTTAAAAAAGCTGCACAAGAAATTCCTGTGCAGCCAAAATGCGGTCAAATTGTAAATCCAAAAAAAAGATTATCCTACTTCTATTAATTCAGTGATCACTTTTATAAATCTTTTAGAAGAGTCTGAATAATCGTCTTCTTCTAATTCCTCTTCATTCCATTCAATTCTGAATTTTTTACCTATATGTACCTTGTGGTACAAACTGATTTCAACATCATAATCTATGTCATCGAAATAGATCATTTCTTTTTCTTCAGTTTCGAAACTAAATAAGAAGTCTTCAGTTACGCCTTTGAAAGTGGCGATTATAACCTTGTTTGGACTAATATCATTGTAGGTTTCGTTAATCCCTCAGAAAAGAAATAAAACCATAAGTGTAGCATTCATTTTATAAAGATTAAATTTTGAAATAATATTTAGAACTCTGCTTTGAGCTCTTTCACTTTGAAAGAGGATTCATTTTTTCCAATCTGTATTTACATAGGCTGTACATTTAAATTATTTCCATTTAATATTGAGGAATTTTTCAACTGACTTTGTTTCATCAATTGCTTTCAATGCTAGGTGTTTCCACTGCTTTAGCACCTCGCGAAGAGCAATAAAATTTCCTCTAGTTACGGTATCTAGTTGCTCATCTATATCCTCTAAGAAATATAAGGCTGATAGGATTTGTATATCTTTTGTTTCTGTTGTTTTTGCTCGTTTGGCTTTCGTCAAATGGCGTTTACATTTCTCTAATTTTTCAATATAATCATCAATAATGGGACATTGAAAGTCAATTTCTTGATCAATAGCAAACAAAAAGCTAGTCGGCAATCCAGAATATTTTTTCTTTAACTTTTCTACACTATCAATACGCTTCTTTCTAATAGAAGATGACGGCTTTTCTATTCGATCAGTTTTCTTTTTTGCACTCATCTACTCTTTCGTCTTTAATTGTTTGCTTAGAATACTTTTCGTAGTTGTTGGAACTGCCACTAAACGCTTCTTATCAATGAGTTCATTGGAAATGGAACAAATTCCATATGATTTGTTTTTGATTCTTATAAGTGCGTTGTCTATTTCATATAAGTAACTCCTAATTCTGTCTAAGCTGGTCATCAAATATTCCACTTGGGTATTATAGCCAGCGTTTTCTAATCCGTTTTCATCCTTTCCATTGGCAGATATTTCTTCCAATTGTGCTTTGTAATTTTCAATTTGCTCTATGCATATTGATTTTTTTCCTTCCAATAGTGCATTAAAGAAGTTTAAATCTTTATCCGAATATCTATTCATCGTTTAAGTTTTAGCTAGTGAACAATTAATGAGTGATTTTATAGGTTTTTTATTTGATTTAATTTCATGAATATCTTTACGAACTGATTTTGGAAGCACAAAAAACAAGGGTTGGTTAACCTCAAAAATCAATGGAAAGATTGAAGCTATCTTCTTATCCCAAATCCGATAGTACTTGTTTAAATCATTTGGATATACAATCTTTCTTTTTGTTTTTTCATTGATAGGTCTAAATGGTTTTTCAATATTTAAGTAGCCATAATCATCCGTTAATTCTTCACCTTCATGAATATCTCTAACCGCTAATTCAAAATTATATGCAGTCGTCATACAATTCGAATTAAAACTGTGATTGATAAATCTTCCATGATCCCAACAGAGCACCGAGTTTCCTTCTGAATCGCGAAAACAATACGTCTCTAAAGTCGATCTATACATTGTATCTATGTCCTCAATAAAAGATTGTTTAAGGACCATATCTAGCTCGTCCATTGCCCAAATTATTGTCCCTTTAGGAATAAAAGATGTTGCAATTACGCCAAATCCTTTTTCAGGATTGATATACTTCAATTTTGTTTCAGGATGCATCATAATCTATTGATAATCAGTTTTTTATGTTTCATATAAAAGAAATTATTTTAAAGATTAGTCAATAACGCCTATGCCGTATTTAGAGTTGCCTAAAGAGTGTATTTTTTTTACTTTTTTTTTACTTTTTTTTCTTTGTTGAAATTCAAGGAATTGATTTGATTGGGAATCCACACTTGAGATAGATTTGTTATCCTATTTTAGCAAACGAAACACCACTAAATAAGATATCGTATGTCCCTATTCCAAAAGTCCGTACTAAACAAATACCTCAAAACCTTAGATGATACTAAAGTAAAAGCGGCTTACGGAAAGTTTATGGCGTTCTTCCATAACGAGACGATCATACAAAACATAAGAGAGGACAAAGAAGAACAGTTCCAATATGGCTTTTTACAAGAGCTATTTGACAAGGTACTGGACTATACGATAAACCCTAATCCAGACTTTAATCTTACAACGGAATTTAAGAACCTGAGAGGGGCAAAGAAAGCGGACGGGGCAATCCTTAAAGACGGCAAAGCAATAGGCGTCATAGAGCTTAAATCTACCAAGACAAAGGAACTACTAAAGATAACAGACCAGGCTTTTGGGTATAAGAATAACCATCCTACGTGTCACTATATTATCACTTCTAATTTTGAAAAATTACGCTTCTTTATCGGGGATGCTGTAGAGTATATAGACTTTGATTTGTTTACCCTAACGGAGTCTGATTTTAAGCTTTTGTATCTATGCTTACAAAAGGACCAAGTATTAAATGATATTCCTTTTAAGATAAAACAAGAAAGTACTTTAAAAGAAGAGGACATTACTAAGAAGCTCTATAAGGATTATTCTGCTTTTAAAAAGACCTTGTTTAATGATATGGTCGCTAATAATCCCGAAGTTGATAAGCTTCTATTATTTGAAAAGTCGCAAAAGCTTTTAGATCGTTTCTTATTTATATTCTTTGCAGAAGATAAAGGACTTTTACCGCCTAATTCCATTTCTGAAATTATCAATCGTTACGAGACTTTAAAAGCAGAAGATTTTGAAAAGCCACTCTATGACATCTTTAAACAATACTTTGGGTATATAGATAAAGGAAGACCGCAAAAGGTTAAGAAAGCAGAAATATTTGCTTTTAACGGGGGACTGTTTAGACCTGATGAGTTGCTAGATACCATTATCATTTCTGATGCTGCTCTTATCGATCATAGTAAGGTATTAACGGCTTATGATTTTGAATCAGAAGTAGATGTAAATATACTCGGTCATATCTTTGAACATAGTCTAAACGAGATCGATCAGATGACCGCCGAACTGGAAGGCAAAGAAATTGACCGAGATCAAACAAGACGACGAAGAGATGGTGTTTTTTATACACCTAAGTACATTACTAAATACATCATAGATAATACGGTCGGTAAATTAGTAGCTACTCAAAATCAAGCAACTATGAAAGTCTTTAAGAATAATAGCAAGCGATCTTTTCCGTTTAATTATATTATAGACTCAGAGCCGTGCCGAATTGCTCTGGATACAGTAAGAGATAATATACCTTCTTTGAGAAAGGTAAATGAACTAGGGGTCCTGAAAGGAGAGCAATTCAAAAGTAAGATCGGGTACCACAAATTTGCAAGAAATACTGTAATAGGAAGGGCAATGACGACTGCCGGCTTAAAAGAAGAAGAAGGAGATTTGGCTGTAATCATTTCCATACATAATTGAATTAAAAAAATCTACTAGTGTAAACGAAGATTCTTTTAAGAATTTCGTATATTCTAGTAGATTTATATTTTACATGGCCTTTTACTCCCTCTCATACTTAAACGCGTCACACCTACAGGAACGCATATCAGCGACCTTTGAGCATGGGGTCCACTTAGACAATAAAAAGGATGGTGAGAAATGGATGTCGCTATACGCTTATGCTAACTATGTTATTGAGCTTGTTTATAATCCAGTAGGTAATATGGTAGAAGATGCTCGGGATATTACTTTAGATGTTTATTGTGATCGGTGGGGGATTTAACCAATGTCGTAAAAACCTTTTAAAATATGAATGAAGATGTGAATATTTTTTCGTTTTTAAATAAGTGGAATAATTTTTGTTTATTTTCACTATCAACACATTTTTTAAAGTATGAGAAGCTTTCTTTTAGTACTAACGGTAATTCTATTCGTATTTAACTGTCTACTAGGGCAGCCAACAACAATATCACCTAGCTCTTCATTATCATGTGCATTGGAAGGATACGGTTTGAAATTTGACTATTCTCAAAACTCAAATCCCGATATTGCTTCTATCCCTAGTACTTATCACGGGACGAGCAAAAAAGATAAGAAAGTGTTTATTTGTTCGTCGCGATTGCCAGTAATAGTAACCCCAATTGAAATAGTTGATCCGATAACCAATTCTTCATTACCGTTAGCATCAGAGAATTTCGTTTGGAAAGGTAGTATTGACGGATCTTATGGTGAGGATTTCGAAGCAAAACTAAAGGACTCAAATTTTGGATCAAATGCTACGTTTTCTGTTGAATTTACTATTGGTGACGAAGAAGTAAAAATAGAAGTTGAGGTTTATAAAGATCCTTTAATTGAATTGGATTTATCAAAAAGTGAAAGATTGTCAAAGGCTGCCTTTGACAAGAATAATCACAAATACGATAACTTCGCAACCGAATTACCTTGGAAGGTTCATTTAGGAACAGAAGAAACTGTTGAAATCATGGGTAGAAAAGTCAAGAGTCTTCAAAATATTGATTTTAATGATTACCCCAATGAATCGATATTTGATTATACAAGTGAAACAAGGAAGTTAAACCTTAATCTCTTGAGTTTACAATCAGGTAAACAAACAAGGACTGTTGCTGCTTGTAATGAGGATATTTTTAAAATAGATTATCTTCAGAAGAAGGTCTTAAAGATTCACGTTTATGTTATTTGCGAAAGTGATGATGATGAAATTAATTATTGTTTAGATGATCCTTATAAGGATAAGTTGTGTCAAAATATGATAACTCCTAATCATCGATGTCTTCTGCCAGGTAGTGATGGATCTTTAGACCTGTATGCTAGTCTAAAATCCTATGCAAGCCCGATGGATGAAATTGAAAAATTTGTTGGTTTAGGACATCAGAATTATATTAGAGCAGGTGGTGACGGAAAATGTGATAGTAATATATTTAAAGCAGCTAACGATGAAGATTGTCCTGTAGTATCTCAAACTGAAGTAGAAGAATATTTAAGAGAGGCTACTGATTTATTGTATTCTACTGCTGGAATAGAATTAGAATTAGTTTGGCACGGAGAAATAAAAAGAAATTTTGATTCAAGAAATGACGATAATAGACTTGATAGAAGTGAACAAGTTGATCTTACAAGAGAAACAATTGGTGGGTCAACAGCCTTGGAAACAGTTGTTTTTATAGTTGATAAATTTGAGTTTGGAAGTCCTAAGGTAGGAGGTAGGGCTTTAACTGGAAATAATACACTTGCAATACAATTGAAAAATACAGGAGATGGAAGAAGATGGACTGCCATTTATGCACACGAAATTGGTCATGCCAAATGGGGAATGGCGCACCCAGAGGCATTAACTCCTCCAGTTTATGATGATAATGAGAATTTCATGAAAAAAGAATATGACGTTAACAGTGATGCGTTTATTAATTTCAAACTTTACAAATATCAATGGGATGAATTTTAGATTGATGTTAGTTCTCTGTATTCTTTTTATTTCTTGCCATTCTAAAAAAGCTATCAATCAAGTTGAGGGTAAAAAAGACAAACTAATAGACGCTAGCTCTGCTAATATAGATTGTCTAATATTCTTAGAAAGATATGAAAAAGGAATGTTGGAAAATATAGACTATCTAGAATTATTTCATTTTGATAATGAAATAATTGGAACAAATTTAAAGAGCTTCAATAAATGTGTTACGGCAAATTTAACAGAGAGAGTGGATTCGAGTTTTTCTCTTTTTTTAAAGGATGTTTTAATAGAATACTATCCGGGAAATAAAAAAGACCTTAAACTTCTTTTTAATATTACTCGCATTGAATATCTCCAAAGTTCAAAATCTATCGAGCTCTATCTTGCTCTTTTGGACAAAGAATTTGGCCCAGATGAAAAGAATCACATTCTTTTAACACCATCGTCTAAAGCTATTAATTGTTTGCGAGAAAGAATTACTTCCATTCAAGGTTTATCGTTTGATGAATATATTTCGAAGGAGGTAAATGAACTATTAAAAACAAAACAACTTAAGAATTACGACATTTCAGATGATTTAGTTTTTAATAAGTTTGCAAGAATAGTTATTGAAAAAGCTATACAGGATGAAAAAGTAATGTTCAAGTTTAAGGAATATAACTAAATAATTAAAAAACTTTTAAAGTGAGAAATATGTTTTCTAGAAAAGCGCTGAGCAGTTTATTCATATTAACTTATTTTATTGGTTTTAGTCAGATTCAACCATCAATTGTTGACCCAGAGTTTAGTTTTGAAACAGTACTGGTCGAAAACGAATCTTGTGATATAACTGCGACATTAATATTAACTCTTGATAATCCTACAGTTGCCTTTTATAAGTTGCCTTTTGAAATTGACTTAATAAATGAAAGTACTGAGGAAGAGTTTTATTATGATATGATAGATTCAGACTTTCAAATTGATGAGCTTCCACCAGGCGAATATACCCTTGTCATTTATTTTGACGATCAGTGCACTCAGGAGTTTGAAATTGAATTATATTTTTCTTTAACAGGAATTTTAGCTGATATAAATGGAGTCCATATTTGTGGAAGCGATGGGTCAGTAACTTTATCAAATATTGTGGGCAATGAATACACTTCACTTTCAAATCTTAATATAGAATGGTCAAAAGACGGTAAAAAAATTGACGGAGAAAGTAGTCTTAGTATTATTGTTGTTGAAGGAGGCATGTATTGTTCAAATATTACTAATAATAATACAAATTGTGAAGAAGAATTTTGTTTTGAAATAAAAGACTATTCTTCTTTAGTAGAATTTACTCAAACTGAAGTTACTTGTTCAGAAGAATTGAATGATGGTTCTATCTTGGTTACTAAGCTTCCGCTTTACAACTATGTTGAAATTTCATGGTCTGGTCCCGATGGATTTGTATCTGAGGATTTTCAGTTAAATAATTTGGCCTATGGAGAATATACAGCTACTATCAATATTTATAATGAAACTAATACTGAAATAATTTGCTCTTACACAAGAACTTTCTTGTTGATTTGTGATGATTCTCCATCTATTGGAGACTGCCCTTTTTGGGTAAATATGCCTTTTACTGGCGATGGTAACATTACGGGCATTCTAGTAAGTCCTCTTGAAACTGCCATGACTATTACAGTTTCTGTTGAAAATGATATGACAGGATGGATTTTAGAAGAAACTTATAAAATACCCTTAGTATTAAACTACCCTTTTGATAATAACAACATATTTAATTTTGATATGTCGATTTGGCCAGAAGGACTTTACTCTATACAGTTTAGTTATGGTGGAGAAGTTTGTCACACCATCACTTATCAAATTGTTGCCGACCCGCCACCTCCGGAATGTTCAATTGGAGAAAATCATATGACATGTAAATTAGATGCTTTTGACGAACAAGGTCAACCTATAAGTTATAGAGTAGATTTTTGTATTGATGATTGTCCAGGAGGTACAACTTTATATGCTGCATGGATACAAGGAGATCCTATTACTCCATGTCCTTCATGTATTACAGGTCATGGCTTTCAAGGTGAAGATTGTAATTTGGTTTTTTCTCAAAGAGAAGAAAATGAATTTTACTACTTTCAAAATGAATATTTATCTCCTCCTGCAATTTTTCTATCTTCAAAATCATGTTCAAATTATGAATCAGATTTGATAATAATTTCTAGGGATGAGAATTACATTGAATTAAAATCAATTAATAGGAATAGTGGTGCGGCTTCTAATAATTTAGCATCATTATTAGTCCTCCCAGAAGATCTTATGGCAAGTGGAGATTTAAAAGGTGAAATAAAAAGTTTAAAAGTCTTTGAGGCAGGAGCTATACAATATGATTTTGAATATAATTTTACCAATAGGCCTCTTTTGTTTTTAAGTTCTTCTAATTCTCAAGTTAATAATAGAAATGTTCCTCAAATAAACTCAAGCAGTGAAAATTCTATTGAAATTGAACTAATTCAAGCTCAAGGGTCAGGGAACCCGTTTATACCATCTAGGTTAGATATTCTTGCTGTTGAAGAAGGCGAAGGTCAAATAGATGAAAGGAATTATTTCGCTTCTAGAACAGGTGTGATTTTAGGTGATGGGACTAGAGAAGTGACATTTCCAACTTCGATTGGAGTAAGTGCAGTTGTTTTATCTAATGTTGTTAGCACCTCATCAAGTCAACTCTTTTATTCAACTTTTTGTCAGACTTCAGAATACACTGGAATATTTACAGCTTTTGATGGGAGTGGTAATATTGTAACAGGTTTTGACATTGAATACATTGTAATTCAAAGTGATGAAGACTGCTCTGAGTCAGTTTTAAAAAATGAACTGGTTTCTAATAGAAATGTTTCAGAGGAGTTATTTAATGTTTTTCCAAACCCAGCTAAAAATCAAATCAATATTTCAACCGAGATTAAATCTGAGGTAGAGTTTAATATCAGATCTATCGATGGACAGTTGCTAATGACAAATTCCAGGTTCGAGACTAATATCACTATTCCTTTAAATGGTTTCCCTTCTGGGGTTATGGTTATTGAATTAAATTATGATGGCGAAGTTGAGTACAAAAGAATTATTAAGACTAGATAATAAATCTACATATAGAAATCTATTACGCTGGATGTTTATCTTGATTTGTAGGGGATTTAAGTTCTTCCGTAGTCGCACGATCTTTTCGACTTTCCATCCAATCATTAAGCATAAACATAGCTTGATCGGTTTTAGATAGGTTTGTTCTTGGTTGTGGTTTCCAGACGTAATTTATAAGCCATTATACTAGAAAATCACCATTAGTCGTCACTAGGCCGTCACTTTGAATAAAAATAAAAAGACCTAAACAATTGACATTCAGTCGTTTAGGTCTTAATTGGTTGTACCGAAGGCGGGAATCGAACCCGCACGCTCGAAAGCACAGGATTTTGAATCCAGCGTGTCTACCAGTTCCACCACTTCGGCATTAATATAAATGCATGGCAAATGTACTACGCATATGGCAATTAATTATAACGAATTGTAAAAGACTCCGTTATTGTTTTAATCCATAATATAAAATGGATATATAGCATGATCTAAAATTTTAACGTAGAAACCCTAGTTTTTTAAAACTAGGGGATTCCCTGATGTTTTGGCATTGTAACTCCTATAGATTTACTTATAGATACTCATCGTACCGTCAAGTTCCTAGGCGACAAAAAAATACGTATGAGCATTTATTTTAGTATGAGTGTAGGGTAAAACGTTGTTTTATACTCTTATATATATAATTCTAATTCCTAAAATGACATATTATGAAAAAAGTAATTGTATTATCAGTTTTGTTTTTGGCAGCAGTGAGTACTAACTATGCACAAGCTTATGCAGGGATCGATACCCCTTATGTGAGTAGTAATGGAGCAATCAGCAGCCATAATAAAAATGATATTTCTCCCAAGAAAACCGATACACCCATTTTCATAAATGGTTCAGAATTTCAATCCGAATTAACAGGCTTAAGTCTATTACCAACACCTGCTCGAGAACAAGTAGAACTTTTAATAGAGTCTACCACGGACAAGACTTATAAAGTAGCCCTTTTTAATCAGGTTGGAACAGAATTACACTCCTTTGATATTACAGCTAATAAGGTAAAACCTATTACTGTAGAACAATATACAGCAGGGAGCTACTACTTTTTAATTTATATACCAGATGGATCGATTAAAAAGAAATTTGAAATAATAGATTAGTGTAAATTCGATTGACTATTTAGTTAATATAATACACCTAGATCATGTAGATAGTGGAGGTGATTACTAAAAAGTAATCACCTTTTTTTATACCTCTCAATCTTTTAAATTCTAAAGCAGATTTTTTAATTCTGGATCGAACAAAAAACTATATCTCGAGTTTATTTGATATACATGTCTATATTTTTTTTAATAATCTAAAATTTAAATTATGAAAAAGGTAGTAGTATTATCAGTCTTATTTTTTACTGCATTAAGTATAAATCATGCTCAGTCTTATGCTGGAATTTATAGTCCTTATAATGATGATCTAAATATTTCAAAAGACATAA